>DASRIK010000546.1:0-4458 GCA_035650035.1 Burkholderiales bacterium
GCGCGACGGGCGGTGTTGCCACACTTGCCATAGACATGCTCGCCCGCCAAGGCTACGACATCACGGCCGTGACGGGGAAAGAAGACGAGCAAGCGTTCCTGAAGCAACTCGGCGCGTCCGAGGTGTTGCCGCGCCGTTCCATCGATCCCGGGAAAAGGCCCCTCGAAAAGGCTCTGTGGGCTGCCGCTTTCGATTCGGTCGGGGGCGAGCAGCTCGCCTGGCTCACGCGGACGATGCAACCGCACGGGCTCATTGCGAGCTTCGGCAATGCAGGCGGCGTCGAGCTCAACACGACGGTCCTGCCTTTCATCCTGCGGGGTGTGCGGCTGATCGGCGTCGATTCGGCCTATAGCCCGATGCCGTTGCGGCGCAAGGTCTGGGCGCGGCTCGCGACCGACCTCAAACCCCGCCATCTGGATTCCATTGCTCATTTGATCAAGCTCAACGATTTGCCGGGCCAATTCGAGAGAATGCTTCAGGGCCGGGCGCGGGGCCGCGCCGTAGTCGACCTGTCGTAAGCCCCGGCCGTCGGTGGTGAGCCGAATGAGCGAGAACAAGCACACGCCTCGGGTTTAGGCTTACGGCTGACGCACACAGGAGGGGTCATGGGTGCATATCAGGAGTTCCAACGGCGCTCCATCGCCGAGCGTGAAGCGTTCTGGCGCGACGAAGCACAGCTCATAGACTGGCATCGGCCGTTCGAGCAGGTGCTCGATTACAGCCGGCCACCGTTCGCAAAATGGTTCGTCGGCGGACAGACCAACCTCTGTCACAACTCGATCGACCGACATCTGGCTCAGCGCGGCGATCAGAAAGCGCTCGTCTATGTTTCCACCGAAACAGGACTGAACCGCACCTACACGTTTCGCGAGCTGCATGCCGAAGTGAGCCGCTGCGCTGCCGTGTTGAAAGAGCAAGGCGTCAAAAAAGGCGATCGCGTGCTCATCTACATGCCGATGATTCCGGAAGCAGCGTTCGCGATGCTCGCGTGCGCCCGCATCGGTGCCATTCACTCGGTCGTGTTCGGAGGTTTCGCGGCGGCGAGCCTCGCTACACGCATAGACGACGCACAGCCGAAGCTGATCTTCACGGCCGATGCAGGCATGCGCGGCGGCCGGGCGATCGCGTACAAGCCGCTGCTCGACGAAGCGATCCGGCTTTCGGCGAACCCGCCGGGCAAGGTCGTGATCGTGAACAGAGGCATCGATCGCGAAATGAAAACGCAGGCCGACCGCGATTTCGATTATGAAGCGCTGCGCGCGCGGCACCCCGACGCGAACGTTCCGGTCGAGTGGCTGGAATCGAACGAGGCGTCGTACATCCTTTATACGTCGGGGACGACCGGGCGGCCCAAAGGCGTGCAGCGGGACACGGGCGGCTACGCCGTCGCGCTCGCGAGCTCGATGAAACGCATCTATTGCGGGCAGCCGGGCGAGACGATGTTCACGACGTCGGATATCGGGTGGGTGGTCGGGCATTCGTACATCGTGTACGGGCCGCTCATTCACGGCATGACGACGATCATGTACGAGGGGCTGCCGATCAGACCCGACGCGGGTATCTGGTGGAAGATCGTCGAGGAGAACAGGGTGAGCGTGATGTTCTCTTCGCCGACGGCGGTACGTGTGCTGAAGAAACAGGACCCGGCGTATCTGCGAAAATACGATCTGTCGTCGCTGCGCTATCTCTTTCTCGCAGGCGAGCCGCTCGACGAGCCGACGCACCGCTGGATGGTCGAGGCGATCGACAAGCCGGTCATCGATCATTACTGGCAGACGGAGACCGGCTGGCCGATCTTGAGCGCGGTGCCGGGCGTCGAACGCACGCCAGTCAAATACGGTAGTCCCAGTTTCGCAGTGTACGGCTACGATCTGCAGCTGCTGCGAGAGAGCGATGCCTCACAGGCGAACCCGGGGGAGAAAGGTGTTGTCGCCATCGTTCCGCCGCTGCCGCCCGGCTGCATGAGCACGGTGTGGGGCGATGATGAGCGGTTCGTGAACACCTATTTCAAGACTTTCCGCGACCGCCTCGTCTATTCGACGTTCGACTGGGGCATACGCGACGCGGAAGGCTACCATTACATCCTGGGCCGCACCGATGACGTGATCAACGTCGCGGGGCATCGGCTCGGAACACGGGAGATCGAGGAAGCGGTGCAGTCGCATTCCAACATCGCGGAAGTGGCCGTCGTAGGCGTGGCCGACTCCGTGAAAGGACAGATGCCACTAGCATTCGCGGTCGTCAAGGACGCATCGAAGATCGCCACCGCCGAGGACCGCAGCAGGCACGAGCGTGAAGTGATGGATACGGTCGATCGACAGCTCGGTGCCATCGGGCGTCCGTCGCGGGTACATTTCGTATCCTTGCTTCCGAAAACGCGTTCGGGCAAGCTTCTGCGAAGATCCCTGCAAGCGCTTGCGGAAGGCCGCGATCCCGGCGATCTCACGACGATCGAAGACCCGGCGGCCCTGGAACAGATCCGGTCTGCATTGCAGGAGCGCTAACGAGACCGAGTTCACGTGACGACAGCAGAAGCGACTCAGGGGAGCGCGCGAGAAGAGCCACGTGCAGCGCCCGGCAGCAGCCGCGGTGTAGCAGCACCGTGACGCGCGGACGCAAAGTCGTCGCAGGGCTGTGTGCGGCAGTACTTGCGACAGCCGCCGCAGCCCAGACACGCACGACGACAGGGGCGCGCTATCCCGTCAAACCGATTCGGGCGATCGTCGGCTTCGCCCCCGGGGGCGCGACCGACATCATGGCGCGCATGCTGGGGCAGAAACTCGGCGAGGTGTTCGCCCAGCAGATCATCGTCGACAACCGCGCAGGGGGAGGCGGCGTCATCGCTGCCACCATGGCGAAAGAGGCGCCGCCGGACGGTTACACGATTTTTTTCGGTACGATCAGCACGCTCGCGACCAACGTCGCGGTGAACCCGCAGCTTCCATACGACCCGCTGCGGGACTACGCGCCGATCACCATGACGTCGTACAACCCGTATTTTCTCGTGGTGCACCCCTCCGTCCCGGCGGGTACGGTGCAGGAATTCATCGCGCTCGCCCGTGGAAAGCCGGGGCAGCTCAACTACGCGTCATCGGGCACGGGCGGGGGGGCCCATCTCGCGCTCGAGCTTTTCCGGACGATGGCGAGGCTCGAGATGGTGCATGTGCCCTACAAAGGCGCGGCGCCGTCCATGACCGATCTCGTCGGGGGTCAGGTGCAGATGACGTTCGCGCAGCCGTCGGTATCGCTCGGCCACGCGAAAGCGAAGAAGCTTCGCATACTGGGCGTCACGAGCCTGAAGTCGGTGTCCTCGTGGCCGGAGGCGCCGCCGCTTGCACAGACGCCGGGACTCCTGGGGTTCGAGGCGACTTCATGGCAGGGCCTCGTGGCGCCGGCGAAGACGCCCGCCGCGATCGTCGCGCGCCTCTACGATGAAGTGGTGAAAGCGCTCTACTCGCCCGATATGCGAGCGAAGCTCGCGGCCGAGAGCTCGGAACCCGGCGGCATGGTTCCGCCGGATTTCGCCCGCTACATCGCGACTGAAATCGTGAAATGGAAGCGCGTCGTCAAGGAAGCGAACATCAAGATCGAGTGACGCGCTTCGAGCGCCCTAGGGGCTTTCCCGCCGGCGCAGTCGCAAGCGAGGCGTTCAGCGCGGCAGCGAGCGCTGCTTCACCGCTGACGAGCGCCTGCCATTCGAGCTCGTAGCCTCTGCGCCGCCCTTTCGGCACGAGCTTCAGTCCGTGTGGGGCGATGGTGACGATGTATGGCTCGCCATTGATGATTATTTCACGCTTGAGCGGTGCCTCGAGCTTGGTGGTCATGGCGCGGGCATCGTAGCACGACTGCCCAGGCGACCACGCCTGCGCCGCTCGTCGGCGCCGCTCTACCGTTCGTTGCCGGACCCTGCTCACGCATGCCGTAGTTCACACAGCTTCAGACGACCGCCAAGGTATTGTTTGCGCGCCTAAAACGGAGCGCGCAATGCGAAGCATATCCCCCGCACATCGGCGTCATGGATTCACGCTGATCGAAGTGCTTATGGCGGTCGTCATCGTCGCAATACTTGCGTCGGTCGCCTTTCCTTCGTACGTCGATTACGTAAGACGCGGCAAGATCACGCAGGCGACCACTGCGCTCGCAACCATGCGCGTGCAGATGGAGCAGTACTTCCAGGATAACAGGACGTACGCGAACGTCGCCGGCGTGCCGGCGCCATGTTCGCCCGGTGCCGCGGTGGGCGCACCGCCCAACGCCCGCTACTTCACTTTCAGCTGCGACACGCCGGCGCGCACGGCGAACACGTACACGCTCACCGCGACGGGTCGCGCCGACGCTGGCATGGGCGGGTTCGTCTACACGGTAAACGAAACGAATACGCAGGCGTCGGTCATCACGGGCGCTGCGTCGACGGCCGGCTTTGTAAGTAACGCGAGCTGCTGGGTCGTGCGCAAAGGC
>DASRIK010000547.1:0-7079 GCA_035650035.1 Burkholderiales bacterium
CGATGCGGCCACCAAAGAGATCGATGTACATGGGGCCGGCGCCTTTGTAGGGCACATGCAGGATGTTCAGCTTCGCCGCGGCTTTGAAGTATTCGCCCACGAGATGCGGTGTCGCGCCGATTCCCGATGAGCCGTAGGTGAGCTGGCCCGGCCGGCTGCGTGCCAGCGCGATCAGATCCTTCAGCGTCTTCACAGGCAGCGTCGGATGCGCAACGAGCATGAGCTGGTAGTTCACCACTTGCGAGACCCACGTGTAATCCCGCCAGGGATCGATGGGCGCGTCCGGCCGCAGGCTCTTGACCGCGCCAAGTCCGGAGGCCGCGAGGAATAACGTATAACCATCAGGCGGCGACTTCGCGACCATCTCCCAGGCGACGAGGCCGCCGGCGCCGGTACGGTAGTCGACGACCACCTGCTGCCCCAGGGTCTCCGGCATTTTCAGTGCGAGAAGGCGGCCGAGCAGGTCGTCGGTGCCGCCGGGCGGCGAGCGCAGCACGAGGCGCACCGGCTTCGCGGGAAAGCCTTGCGCCACCACGCCGCACGACACGCTGCACACCAGTGTCGCGAGAAGAACGCGAGCGAGATGCATCGGGGAGTTACTCAATCAGAGAGAGAACGGCGCGGGTATTATAGGGTTCACCGCCTCGCTCCACGCGCACGCCCGCGTCCTTCGCGAAACCGCCTGCGCGTGCCACTCCTTCTGGAGCGGTTGACCGTCAGGTGTGGGTACTACCTTCCGCGTATCAGACGTGCGTTGTCCGGCACATGGCGAGATAGTCTGCGGCAGTCGCCGGGAGGCGGCTGATGACCTGGTGGTCGGTCTTGATACCAGATTCTGCACTGTCCAGACGGTGGCATATGTCCTGGAGGCACGCCGCGTACGCGATTGTCTCCTTGGCCTTTGCCCCTGCGGCGATGATCGTCGTCGTAGTACCAGCCGCCGTCCCGACCTTCTCGCCAGCCACGATCCGCATAGCGCCTGTCGGACTCACGGTCGTATCTACGCGCATCGCGGCGCTCGAGTCGTTCTTGTTCTATGCGCCGATCACGATCTGCTTCACGCCGGTTGCGAGCAGCATCCTCACGACCGGGGCCGCGCCAGCCTTCATAATCCGCTTCGCGTTTGGCCCGCTCCATGTCTGCGCGGCGTTCGGCGTCAGTCATTGCCCAGCTCGGCGAGGTTACAAGAAGAAGCGTCACTATTAGTAGTTTTCGCATATCCAGTACCTCTATGAAGTGGACATTCGCTTCCAATGGTTGATGAGATTCGATGCAGCGGACCAGGCAAAGGCCGTGCCCATGAAAGGATTCGATTTTCAGATGTACGGGCGCGATGTGTCGCGCCAAGCGGCGCGACAACGTTGTTTTGCCCGTCCTGGAAGTCCGGCAAAGACGGCGCGCGGATACCTCGGCTACAGAGTGGCCTCGTTCACTCGATCTCCGAGCGGTTGAGTAGTCGTTGGGTTCGGTTCTATGACTTCAGACGCCTCCGCCGCAAGTGAAGCAAGCTCATCGACCAGGCGTTCGGTCACCGCCTGCACCATGGCAAAGGCGCCGACCGTGGCCAGGGGATCACGCTTCCTCGCGTGCTGCTCCAGCAGCGAAACGAAGTGCAGCACATCCGGAGCTTCAATAGAAGCAACAGCGCCTTTCAGAAAGATCACGTCGGCCAGAACGGCGTCGAAATCACCATTGACGATGCAGGTATGCATGACGCGCAGCACGTCCGGAACTGTGTCGATGAAGATGCGCGCGAGCTGGGCCAGCAATTTCTGATCGCCGCCGAGGCGTGCGCGGCTGAGGTCACGGTCCAGTAGCCGCGGCACATCGCCTTTCGGTTTACCAAGCGCGCGCGCTGAGGCGAGCAGCGTCTTGTTGGCAAGCTGACCCCTCATCGCGCGCAGGCCCAGGATCTCGCTTACGCAGGTCTGGAGCTCCAGGAAGTCGAACGGCTTGTGGATGAAATCGTTTACGCCGTTTCGCAGAGCGCGTTTGACCACCTGCGTGTCCGTCACGGCGCTCACCATGATGATGGGAACCTTCTTTCCGTGGGGAAGCGTGCGCAGCCTGCGAACGAACTCGATGCCGTCCATCGCCGGCATCGCATAATCGACAATCGCGAGATCGGCCGCGTGGCGCGAGCACCAGATGAGCGCAGCGGAAGGATCCGTAAACGCGTGCGCGTCACAGTCCGGGAGTTTCGTTACGAGTTGCTTCAGCACGGCCGAGCTGACCGGCTCGTCGTCGATGACAAGTATGTTCATGTTCTTCAGCCTTTCTCACTGCGATCCATTCGCCGCCGGGTTCTCTCGTTCATGTGTGCGGCAATCACGGTACAGACAACGTCCGTTTTTCGTCTGGCTGAAGAAATGTAGCTGCCATTGCAGGCTTGATGCTGTGGGTTTTGTCGCACGCTTGGGTGCGTACAATTGCGCTGTCGCCGACTGCGGACAGGGGCTTTCACGGGTTTCGTCACTGGACGGCGACAGCCGCGACAATCGCCGAGTAGAAATGACATGTCCTCGGCGCCGCACGACATGCCTGCATCATCGTTGTAGCGTGAGCTTTGCTGATGCCTTGCGACGACGGCCGAGGGAAGCCTGCATCAAGGCGATGATTGGGTATCCAGCCTCAGCAGTTTCAGCAGTTCCACGAATTCGTCGTAGCTCAGAGCCTCGGATCGCCCCGTCTGCTGCGCTTGCCGGCGACCCCAGGGATCATCTGATACGAAGACGTCTGCTTCAGAGTCTGCCGCATCCGGGATTTGATGGATGGGAAGCCAATCGGGCATTCCGGCCGCGCGTGCACTCAGTTCTTCCTGCAACGCGCGGGGCATCAGAACGAGCGCCTTGCCTTCCGCGATGAGCGCTGTCAGCAGTTCACGTGACTCGACATCGTCTTCCAGTCTGTCGAGTACGTGACTGTCTACAACAATTCTGAAGGCAGGGTCAGCCCACGGTAGGTTCATGAGCACGGCACGATATCGTGGAAGCGCGCTCCTCAAGACCGACTGTGAGCGTTCCAGTTTGAAGCGTGCTTCTACAGGCGAAGCGACCAGGCACGACGCTCCAATGCCCGTGCCTGCTTGATCAATACGACTTGCCTGCGCCTTTGCCGCCGGCACCGCCTCCTGAGGTCTTGCCGGTGGCGTCAGTTTCAGACTTTTCCTTTCCTGGTGCTATACCGGCGCGTGAGGCCGCACTCTCACTCGCGCCGGGTGTAGGACCACCCTCACGAGATGCTGCCTCTCCGCTGCGTCCGGGAGCGGCTTTGAGGCATGCCTCCAGCGCAGCACCCGTTAAATCCTTGCACTGTTGCTCCAATCCTTTCTTCGCCGCAGGCGGGGTCGTGATGTCCTGGGCGAACGTAGTCGCCGAAAACGCAAGGGAAATGACTGCGGTCGTTAGCAAGGCGCGGTGTTTCATGTTTCCTCCTAGGTGGGGTGAACGGTTGCGCATGCATGCACCCGCGCGGCTCGCAAAGCTCATGCCAGTGTCCTGACCCGCACGCCGAATTTCAATGGTGCCAGTGCGTTATCCGCTGATGCTGATTAGGAATCGCCGCGGGTCTTCGCGCTTTTATGTAGTCGATCAGCGACATGAGTGTTCTCCCACAACAATCCTTGTCTCAACTCAACACCCCCCGCACCTCCACCACTCCGAACCTGCCATTCGCCCCACGCGAAATGCGCGCCGCGGCAATCTCCGGATCGTGCGTGAAGAAACCCCAGCCGTTTTCAGCGACGATGCGCTCGAGCAGCGTCTTCTTCTCGTCGATGAGGAGCTCGGGATAGCGGTCGTAGCCCATCGTGATCGGCAGGTGAACCCACGCGGCCCCTGGCACGAGGTCGCCGAGAAACGTGACGGGCCCCTCCTCTCCTCCTTCCACGCGGGTGAGCATCAGGCCGGGCGTGTGGCCTTCCGAGTACGTGAACGAGTAAGCGTCGCCGAGCAGCGCGCTGCTCTCGCCGCGTACGATCTCCAGGCGTCCCGTCGCTTCGAGCAGTGCCTGCAGCTCCGGAATGAACGAAGCGCGATCGCGCGGATGCGGGTTCTTCGCGCGGCTCCACGCGCCTTCGCTCACGACGTACGACGCATTCGGAAACACAAGACGCGGCACGCCGCCTTCGCGCCATGCTTCCAGCAGGCCGCCTGCATGATCGAAGTGAAGGTGCGAAAGCACGACGACGTCGACGTCTGCCGGCGCGACGCCGAGTTTCGCGAGCGATTCCAGCAGCACGTGCCGATCCTCCTGCACGCCGAAGCGTTCTTTCAGCTTCGGCTCGAAGAAAGCGCCGATGCCCGCTTCGCACAAAACGTTCCGATGCGCCTCGCGCACGAGCAATGAGCGGCACGCGAGCGTGACGCGGTTCTGCTCGTCCGGCGTCATCCACTTCTCCCATACCGCCTTCGGGCAATTACCGAACATCGCCCCGCCGTCGAGCCGCTGCGTATTGCCTTCGACCGAGAAAATCCTCATGCGCCGGCCCGGCCCGACCGGTTGATTATCCCGTCCATCATCCGGTCTTCGTTCATCCATTCAATTGTAGACAGACCCGAGGAGATGGATGGAATATACCAACGGCTCCCGATCAATAACTCATGACAGCAAATCGCTGTCGGAAAAGCACGCCTCATGGCAAAGAAGATCCGGCTGGGATTCGTCGGCGCGAACGTGCGTTCGACCTGGGCCTCGCAATCGCACTTCCCGGCATTGCGGGCGAGTCCGGATGTCGAGCTGACCGCCGTCTGCACCACGCGACCTGACACCGCGGAAGAAGCGCGCAAAGCGTTCGGGGCGAAGCTCGCGTTCACCGATTTCCGCGCGATGGCGGCGTCGCAGGACATCGATGCCGTGGCGGTCGTCGTACGGGTACCGTCGCACTACGAGCCGACGAAGGCTGCCATCGAGGCCGGCAAGCATGTCTACACGGAATGGCCGCTCGGCCGCACGACGGCGGAAGCGGAAGAGCTTGCGGCTCTGGCGCGCGCGAAAGGTGTGCAGACCGCGGTCGGCCTGCAGTCGCGCGTGAGTCCCGCGCTCCTTTACATGAAGGCGCTGATCGAAGAAGGCTACGTCGGCGAAGTGCTCTCCTGTCATGCGGACTGTATGCGTGACGGCGCGCTGGAGCGGCCCTCGAGCCGCACGTGGCAGCGTGACGCGAGCCTCGGCGCGAATCCGCTCACGATCGCCAACGGTCACGTGATCGACGCGCTGCGGTTCGTGGTCGGCAACTTCGCTCGTGTGTCCTGCATGGTGACGACGCAGACCAGGCAATGGTACGAGACCGACACGAAGAAAATGGTCGACGTGACTTCGCCGGACAACATCATGGTGAGCGGCAAGCTCGCGAGGGGTGCGGTGGCTTCAGTCCATGTCGCAGCCGTGCCGTGGGCGGGCGGCGGCATCAGGATGGTGATCTACGGGCGCGAAGGGACGCTGGTCGCGACCGGCAACGTCTCGTCACAGCGCGGCGAGATGCTTCGGGTCCAGGGCGCGAAGCGCAGCCACGAGCTCGCTGACCTGCCGATTCCCGACCGCTTCGTCTGGCTGCCGCCCGAGTTTCCCCGCGGCGATCCCTTCAACATCGGGCAGATGTATGCGCTTTTCGCCGAGGCGATCCGGACCGGGCAGGAACAAAGCCGCCTGCCGACATTCGCTACCGCAGTCGACCTGCATCGTTTCCTTGATACGATCAGGCAATCGTCGGACGCGGGGCGCGAGCTGCCGGTTGCGTAACGATCTCAACGTGAAGTCAAAAGGGGTGACGTCATGATTTTTCCGAAGGTGGAGGACGCTCTCAACATTTTCGACCTGCGCGAAATGGCGAAACGACGCCTGCCCAAGTGGCTTTTCGAATTCGTCGACCGCGGCACCGAAGAAGAAGTGGCGCTGCGCAATAACCGCGAAGTGTTCGAGCGCATCAAGCTGCTTCCGCGCATGCTGGTCGATGTCTCGGGCCGCAAGCTCGACATGACGCTTTTCGGCAAGGAGCACAAGATGCCGATCGGCATCGCGCCGACCGGTGCCGCCGGGATGATGTGGTACAAGGGTGAGCTCGAGCTCGCGCGCGCCGCGAAAGCGGCCGGCATTCCGTTCTCGCTCGCGACGGGCTCCATCACCAGCATGGAGGAAGTCGCCGGTGAAGTGGGCGGCACGCTGTGGATGCAGCTTTACATGTGGGCCGACCGCAGGCTTTCTCATCAGGTCGTGCGCCGTGCCGCGGCGAGCGGTTTCGAAGCGCTGCTCGTCACCGTGGACGGCGTGGTTGCCGGCAATCGCGAATACAACAAGCGCAACGGCTTTTCGATCCCGTTCAAGTACAACGCCCGGAACACGAGCGATGTGCTGATGCATCCGCGCTGGATGTTGAGCGTGCTGGGGCGCTATATCGCTCACGGCGGTATGCCGACGCGCGCGAACTTCCCCGACGAGCTGCGGCAGAAGATCACCACCGACTATGGCGGCGACAAGCGGACGCGCAGCGACAACCTGAGCTGGGACGACCTCAAGGCGCTGCGTGATATCTGGCCGAACAAGCTGCTGGTGAAAGGCATCCTGCATCCCGACGATGCCGAGAAATGCCTGGAATACGGTGCCGATGGCGTCATCGTGTCCAACCACGGCGGACGTAACTGCGACGCCGCGCCCTCACCGATCGAAGTGCTGCCGGACATCGTGAAGGCGGTAGGCCATCGCACGACGATTATTTTCGATAGCGGCGTGCGCCGCGGCAGCGACGTCGTGAAAGCACTCGCACTCGGTGCGAAGATGGTCCTCATCGGACGCAGCACGCTCTACGGCACTGCCGCAGGGGGCGAGGCAGGCGCGAAGCGGGCGCTCGACATCTATCGCGGCGAGATCAGCCGTTCGATGGCGCAGATTGCCTGCAACAAGGTGTCCGAGATCGGACCGGAGCACGTCGCTTACCAGTACGAGCTGCGCACGGGAAAGGAGTCGGCGCAGCCCGGAACGCCCTCGCGCGGTGTGCTTAACGTGCAGCCGATATTCGCGGGGCAGGAGGAAACGCCGGCGCGTGCTTCCTATTGACCGACGACCTGACATCCGTGGCTCCTCAC
>DASRIK010000548.1:0-9154 GCA_035650035.1 Burkholderiales bacterium
CCCGGACGAGGAACTCAACACCGGACGGTATAAAGCGCCGCCGGGACTCATGCAGGACCGCGATTTCCGGGCGGGCTTTGCGATGCTCGCGCCGCGCAAGCTCTCTTACGACGCGATGATCTACCACCCGCAGCTCCTCGAGCTTGCCGATCTCGCGCGCGCGTTTCCGGATACGACGATCGTGGTGAACCACATCGGCGGACTCATTGCACACACGCGCGCATACCTCTCGCGCAAGGACGAAGCCATCGGGCAGTGGCGTTCGTCGATGGCCGAGATTGCGAAATGTCCGAACGTTTACGTGAAGCTCGGCGGACTTGGCATGTGCTATCTCGGGCTGGGCGCCGACAAGCTTGATGCACCCGCAACCTCGCAAAAGCTTGCGGAGGTCTGGGGGCCCTACTTCGAGCATTGCATCGAGAAGTTCGGTCCGGAGCGCTGCATGTTCGAGAGTAATTTCCCGCCGGACCGCGAATCGGCCGACTACGCGATGATCTGGAACACGTTCAAGCGCGTCGCCGCGCGCTACTCCGCTGATGAGAAGCAGGCGCTGTTTCATGGGACGGCGGCGAAAGCGTATCGGCTGAACCTGGACGTTACTGCCTGAGCCCGAGGCGCTCGGCGAGCCGCTCGTAAAGCTGATATTGATCGCGCACGAAGCGCTCGGTCTCGGCGGGACTGCGGACGGCGGGCGTGCCACCGAGTTTTTCAGTCCCGGCAATCCACGCTGGATCGCGCGCGAGCTTTGCCATCACATCGGTCCAGCGTTGAATCACTTCGCGCGGTAGCTGCGGCGGCCCGGCAAGCGCGGACCAGGCCGCGAGGCTCTCCATCTCCGACCAGCCGAGGCTTCTCGCGGTCGGCACATCCGGAAGCTCCTTGATAGGCTGGCGCGTCGTCGTCATGAGCGGTCGCAGCGTGCCTGCGCGGAACTGCCCAAGCAGCGCGCCGAGATTGCTGCAGGCGAATTGCACGTGCCCGCCGGCGAGCGCCGCAACCAGCTCGCCGGACCCTTTGTAGGGCACGCCCACCGCTGCATCTTTCGGCATCTTCAGCAGGCTGAAGAGATACTGCGGCCCGAAGTTCTGGATCGTGCCTTCGCCGACAGTAGCGAAATTGAGCTTGCCCGGCTGCGCGCGGACATCGGCGATCAGATCCTTCATCGACGCATACGGCGCATCGCCTTTCACTGCGCAGACGTACGGATTCGTTTCGAGCACCGAAATGAACGTGAAGTCGGTCGGCTTGTACGGCGTCTTCGTGTCGGTCGCGGGGAGGATCACCTGCGATGCGATGCGCGTCAGCAGCAGCCGGTAACCATCGGGCGCCGCATTGCGCACGGCGAGCGTGCCGATCGCACCGGACGCGCCGGGCTGATTGACTACGACAACGGATTCACCGAGATAGCGCGGCGCGTGCGCTGCCAGATTGCGCGCCGACAGATCGGCATCGCTGCCGGCGCTGTACGGCACGACGAGAAGAATGGAGCGGACGGGGTATTGAGCGTAGAGGACAGTCGAAACGGTCAGGAGCGCAGTGAGCGTGAGGTATCGAAGCATGCGGCGGAGTATCGCGGGTCTCGCGACAGAAATAAAGACTCCGTACACCATGCGTCGTGCGGATCAACTATCCTTAGGGCGTGCGAATACTGATCACCGGCGGTGGCGGTTTCATCGGACAAAGACTCGCGCGTGCGTTGCTCGCCCGCGGCGGCATTGCCGAGGAGCCGGGCGCGGCGTCGAAGCTCACTGAGCTCGTGCTCTTCGACCGGGCGTTCGCACCCGATCGCCTCGAAGACGAACACGTGCGATACGTCGCAGGCGACATGCTCGATCGCGACCTGCTCGTGCACGCGTGCGCACCGCGCATCGATGCGGTGTTTCATCTCGCGTCGGTGGTGAGTGCCGGGGCCGAAGCCGATTTCGACCTTGGCATGCGCGTGAACGTCGACGGCATGCGCAACGTGCTGGAGATCGGTCGCGCTGAGCCGATACTGCCACGCTTCGTATTCACGAGCTCGGTCGCCGCGTTCGGGGGGGACTTGCCCGACGTCGTTCTCGATACGACTGCGCCGACACCGCAATCCTCGTATGGCACGCAGAAAGTGATCGGCGAGCTTTTGGTGAGCGACTACACGCGCAAAGGATTCATCGACGGGCGGTGCGTGCGGCTTCCGACGATCGTCGTGCGGCCCGGCAAGCCGAACCGTGCCGCTTCCGGCTTCATGAGCAGCATTATTCGCGAGCCGCTCGAAGGTAAACCCGCGGTATGCCCTGTCCCTCCGGAAACGCAAATGTGGATCGCCTCACCGGACCGCGCGGTCGACATGCTGATACACGCGATGGAGCTGCGGGGAAGCGCATGGGGCTGGAACCGCATTCTCAATGGGCCGGGCATTACGGTCAGCGTAACGCAAGCGCTCGCGGCACTCGAGCGCACCGCGGGAAGCGAAGCGGTGCAGCGCGTGCGATTCGAGCGCGATTCGGACATCGAGAAGATCGTGCTGAGCTGGCCCGTACGCTTCACAACCGAGCGGGCGGATCGACTCGGCTTCGAAGGCGACGCCGGCATCGACGCGATCATCCGCGCATTCTTACGTTCGGCTGGCTAGTTATTCGGGATGACATAATCTCAAAAGGCCGTCAATCACGAGGAAGAGCGACCATGCCGGTGTGCGCCCACTGGATACTGCTATCGATCGCCTGCTGCACCAGCATCGCCTTTGCGCAGGCTCAGACCACCAGCCCGGCGAACTATCCGTCGAAGCCTGTCCGCCTCATGCTCGGTCCCGGACCGGGTAGCGTGGCAGACGGTCTCACACGCGTGCTCGCAGCCGCGCTCAGCGAACTTTGGGGGCAGCAGGTCATCGTCGAGAATCGTTCCGGGGCGGGCAACACGATTGCGCCCGCCGTTGTCGCCAAGTCGCCGCCCGACGGTTACACGCTGCATCGCTGCGGCGTGGGCGATGCGATCGCGCCGGCGCTCTATAAAACCTTGTCCTACAGCCACCTTCGGGACTTTGCACTGCTTGCCCGCGTCGGACTCACGCCGAACATTCTGGTCGTTCATCCGAGCGTGCCGGCGAAGAGCGTGAAGGAATTCGTCGCGCTTGCCAGAGCGAATCCCGGCAAGCTCGAGTACGGCACGACGGGCGTCGGTTCGTCGCCGCAGCTCTCGTTCGAGCTTTTCAAGAGCATGACGAAGACCGATATCACGTTCATTCCCTACAAGTCCGCTGCGCTCGCTCACAACGATCTTCTCGCAGGGCGTATCGCCGCGCAGATGTCGAATCTTCCCAATCACATCGAAACGGTACGCAACGGGAAAGTGCGCGCGCTGGGCATCACGACGGCCAGGCGCAGTCAGCGCCTTCCCGAAGTGCCGACGATCGCGGAATCCGGTTTGCCCGGCTATGACGTATCCTCGTGGTACGGCATGTGCGCACCCATGGGTGTCGATAAAGTCATACTGAACAAGATCGAAACGGACGTGCTCAAAGTGCTCGCGACGCCGGATGTGAAACAACGCCTGACCGACATGGGTGTGGACGTCGAGCCGCAGAACACGACCGAGTTCAACGCATTTTTCCGCGCCGAAACCACGAAATGGATCAAGACCGCGCGCGAGGCGGGCATCACGCCTCAATGAGGGATCATGACGACTGAAATGAACACCGAGCCGCAGATCGACAACGGCAGCGACCCACTCGCCCCCGTGCGAGAACTGAACTTCCAGGCGCAGCGCTCCGAAACGCCGTGCGGCGATGGCACGATGATCTGGCGAAGCTGGGGCAACGGTCCGCCGCTCGTTTTACTGCACGGTGGCGCCGGCTCCTGGAACCACTGGGTGCATACCGTGCCCGCATTCAGCGCCACTTGCCGTGTGCTGGCGCCGGACCTGCCGGGGCTCGGCGAGTCCGCTGATCCGCCTCAGCCACCCGCGATGACCACGATCAGCGAGATCGTCGCCGCGGGCATCGACAAGCTGCTGGGGCCGCAGGCGTCGTACGATCTCGTCGGCTTTTCGTTCGGCGCTTCGGTCGGTGGACACGTCGCGGTTCTGCACGGGACGCGCGTGCGTTCGCTCACGCTCCTCGGCGCCGGCGGCCTGGTGCGGCCGCATACGCCCATGACGCACGAGCGTGTGCGCGACAAGACCGGCGCGGCCCGCGTGGAGGCGCATCGCACGAACCTGCAGCGCACGATCATCGCGGATCCCGCTCGTATCGACGAGCTGGCGCTCGCGATTCAGGAATGGAACGTGAGCCGCACGCGCCTCGACAGCCCCGCACTTATCCAGAAGCGGCCGCTCGCGGAATCGCTGCCGCAGCTCCGCATTCCGGTGAACGCGATCTGGGGCGAGCGTGACCAGATCGCCTATTACGAGCTCGAAGATCGCGTCGCGGCGCTGCGTGCGCTCTACCCGGCCGTGGAGCTGCGCATCATCCCGCGGGCGGGGCATTGGGCTGCATACGAAGCGCCAGCCGAGTTCAACGCCACGCTTACCGAGTTGCTGAAACGCACCGCCCGCGCTGCATGACGGCGGCCGTATCCATCGACACCGTCCGGAAGCGCCTGCGGCAGCACAAGTACGTACCGATCACGCCAGATGAAAGCGAGATCGGCGCCGCCGTGCTCGTCCCGCTTTACCTTCTTGGAAACGACCTGCACGTGATCTTCACGAAGCGCACGATGCACATGTCGATGCAGCAGGGACATGTTTCATTCCCCGGAGGACGACGGGAGCCGGGCGACAAGGACCTGCTCGAAACAGCACTGCGAGAGAGTCACGAAGAGATCGGGCTCGACCCGCAGCACGTGGAGATTCTCGGCCGCATCGACGACTTCTCGACGCGCGACGGCAAGATCTTTATCGCGGGTTTCGTGGGGCTGATCGATCCTGGAGCGTGCCCTTACGCATGGCGCCCCGCAGAACGCGAGGTTGCCGAGATGCTCGAAGTGCCGGTGAGCCATCTTCTCGATCCCGCGAACGTGATCGTCGCCGAGCCGCGCGAGTTGAACGGCCGCATGTGGCCGAACGAAACGTTCGTGTTTCGCGGGCATCGCATTTTCGGCGCGACCGCGCGCGCGATGCGCCACGTGCTCGACATCGCGTTCAGTCAGTAAGCACGAAGAAACCGCTCCACGCTTTCCGCGAAAGCATCCGGGCGGTCCGTGAACAGGCCGTGCCCTGCGCCTTCGACGCGCTCGACCGTGCACCGACGCATCGTTTTCTGCAGCCGCGATGCGAGCTCGGCATCCACCACATCGCTTTCGCTTCCGTATTGGAGCAGCGTCGGTGTCGGGATCTCGCTCGCAACCTGCCAGAGGTCGAGCCCCGCGGGCGGTGTGACCCGGCGGGTGAAATGCACCGGATCGTATTTCCAGACATAGAGCCCCGCGTCGTTCCTGCGCATGCCATGCCGCACGCTCTCCTCGACGAGATGCCTGGGCGCTCGCGACATCGCTTGCGCGAGATACGCGATCGCGCCGTCTTCCGATTCGAACGCGCGCGGCTGCCTGCCCTCACCACGGCCCGGGCCCGCAACGCGCGGCGGCCGTCCCGGCGTGATGTCCACGAGCACCAGGCGCTCGAGCTCCGACTGATGTCGATGCGCGTACAAGAGAGATGCGCGGCCTCCCAGCGAGTGGCCGACGAGCGTGAAACGCGAGAGCTTCCGCGCCTGCACGTGGGCATGCAGATCCCTGCACAGGTCCTCGAGATGGTATTCCTCACCCCCGCCCCACGCGCTCTCGCCATGGCCGCGCTGGTCGATCGCGATGATGTGATAACGATCGCTGAAGCGGCGGGCGAAGTCGTTCCAGACGTGCGCGTGCAGGCGGCTGCCGTGCACGAGCACGATCGCATCGCGTCCTTCGCGGCCCCACTCCAGGTGATGGAGCCTGAGTCCCGCGTGCTCGATGAAATGACTGCGAGGCGCGGTCATGCGACACCCATGAACTGAAGCGTGCGCGCGGCGATCGGCTCGGCGTGGCTCCACGTCGCACAGAATCGCGCGCCGGCAATGACTTCACCCTCGCAGCGCTTCGCGAGCGCGACGAGCTTCGGCAGATGCGGCGTGTAGTGGAAATGCTCGCCCATCATGATGAGCACGGGTGCAGCGATCTTGCGCATCGAGCTCGCGAGGTCGTGCTTGCCGAGCGCATGAAGCGGCTGCCACCGATCGCGCCCCGCTTCGATCTGAGCGACGTTGATCCGGTCCATCCACGACTGATCTGCGTTCACCGGCGCGTGGGTCGGGTCGTGCTCCAGCACGAAATCGAGCGTGCGCGTCACGGGAAAACCGCTCGGATCGCTCGGCCTCAAGTTTGTGCGGATCGGGGCATGCGCCCTCTCGCTCGTGTTCGTCTCGGAGTAGTACGGACAGTTCACGAGCACCGCACCGTCGATGCGGCCCGGATACGCCGCTGCAAGCTCGGCAGCCACGAAAGCACCGGTCGCTTCTCCGAGGGAGGTCGCCCGGTCCACACCCAGTGCATCCATGACCGCCACCACGCACGTCGCGTAATCCGCGATCGTTGGTTGCGTCTCGATATGGTCCGATGCGCCGCAGCTCGGATAATCGATGGCAATGGCGTGAACCTTTCCGGCGAACGCCTCCAGCAGCTCGATCATCAGCCCGGACGACTGCTGGTTGATGTGGCAGATGACGACCGCACGCGGCTGCGTGATCCCGGTGTGGCGGTAATGGATGTAGCCGCAGGGCGTTTTCGTGAGACCGCGCTCGATCTTCATCATCAGTTCAGCGTGAGGCCGTGCGGTGCGAGTATCTGGCGTATCGCCTTCAGCTCCTGCAGCTTGTCGAAACCGGCGTTCAGCTCGTCGAAGCCGATATAGCCGTCGATCAATCGATTGACCGGCAGCCGGCCTTCGCTATAGAGCCGCATGAAACGCGGGATGTCGCGCACGGGCACGCACGATCCCATGTAGCTCCCGCGTATCGATTTCTCCTGCCCGACGAGATCGCACTGATTGATGCTGAAAGACGCGTTCGCCGGCGGCAACCCACAGATCACGACCGTGCCGCCGTACTGGACGACGCCGTAGGCGGCCTTCATCGCCTCGGCGCCGCCGGACAGCTCGAACGCATAATCGACACCGCCGCCGGTGAGCTCGCGCACATGCTCGATGCAATCGTCGTCGCGAGCGCAGACGG
This sequence comes from Burkholderiales bacterium, assembly GCA_035650035.1. GTDB lineage: Bacteria > Pseudomonadota > Gammaproteobacteria > Burkholderiales > SG8-41 > JAQGMV01. Next base: position 7,178 of record DASRIK010000548.1, read on the forward strand.
CATGCGTCGCCCCGAGACTCAGCGCGGTCTCGAGTCTCGCAGGCTCGCGATCGATCGCAACGATCGTTTCGGCACCCGCCAGTCGCGCGCCCAGGATGCCACAGAGTCCAACGCCCCCGAGGCCCAGGACCGCCACGGAATCGCCGGGTCGAATGCGAGCTGTATTGATGACGGCCCCGACGCCCGTCATCACTGCGCAGCCGAAGAGCGCGGCGTCTACGAGCGGGACGTCGCGATCGACGACTACCACGGTGCCGCGATCGACCACCATGTACTCGGCCATGCACGAGACGCCCCCGTGGTGACCGACCTTTTCGCCATTGAGGCTCGTGATGCGACTGCCGCCCGCCATCAACTCGCCCGCGGCTTTGGGCGCGCGTGCGCGTTCGCAGACCTGCGGGCGGCCTTCGAGACAGCGCCGGCAGCGTCCGCACGACGCGGAGAACTGAAACACGACGTGATCGCCGGGACGCACGTCGTCGATCGCCGAGCCGACTTCGACGACTTCGCCGGAGCCTTCATGGCCGAGGACCATCGGCACCGGGCGCGGACGATCGCCGTTGATGACCGAGAGATCCGAGTGACAGAGGCCCGCGCCGGCGATGCGCACCAGGAGCTCGACGGGCTTGGGCGGCGCGAGCGTGACCTCCTCGATCGAGAGTGGTGTCGAGCGCGCGTAGGGTCTCGGCGCGGCGATCGTCCGCAGGACAGCGGCCTTGCATCGTATGGTCATGGGCGGCGCAACGCGTATGGATAGTCGGTCGCGAGAGCTTATCAGGCGCTATCATCTCATTTCAAAATGGCGCCAGGACCGGCCAGATCCAATTTAATATGGCGCCGCGAGGCGCTTAGAGGGGCGTTGAACGTCGCGGACTTGCGGTGTTCGACGCATCGTAGGGTTTTACAACTGATTGATATAGCGCCGCGAGGCGCTTAGAGGGTAAAGCGTTGAACGCCGCGGCACTTGCGGTGTTCAACGCATCGTAGGTTTTATAGGAGAAGTCATGGCTGACAAGATTCGCGTGGGCGTCGTTGGCGCCGGCGGCAACACGCGCCTGCATCACATTCCCAAACTCAAGAAGATCGACGGCGTCGAGATCGCGTCCGTGTCGAACCGCACGCGCGCCTCGTCGGAGCGGGTGGCACAGGAATTCGGCATTCCGCGTGTGCACGAGCGCTGGCAGGAGCTCGTGAACGATCCGGGCATCGACGCGGTCGTGATCGGCACGTGGCCGTACATGCACTGCCCGGTTACGCTCGCGGCACTCGAGGCCGGGAAGCACGTCCTCACGGAGGCGCGGATCGCCATGAACGCGAGAGAAGCTCGGCAGATGCTTGCGGCTTCACGTGCGCATCCGAATCTCGTGACGCAGGTCGTTCCGGGTCCCGCCACGTTCGCGGCCGATCCGATGGTGATGCACCTGCTGAACGACGGCTACATCGGTGAGCTGCAGTCGATGGATCTCAAGGTCCCGGCCGGTTTCCTCAACCGCGACGCACCGATGCACTGGCGCATGGATCGCGAGTTCTCGGGCATGAACATCATGTCGATGGGCATCTGGTACGAGTGCGTGTCGCGCTGGGTCGGACCTGCTACGGCCGTAATGGCGCGCACGCGCGTCGCGGTGCCGTATCGCTTCGACAAGGACCGCGGAGAGCGTCGCTCGATTTCGGTACCCGACCATGTCGAAGTGCTGGCCGATCTCGCGAACGGAGCGATCGCACGCCTGCACTGGAGCTCCGTCGCGGGTTTCATGCCAGGGCCCGAGATCTGGCTCTACGGCAGCGAAGGCACGCTGCGAATCGTGCAGCGCGGACGCGACGATCTCGTGCTGACCGGCGGGAAACGCGGCGACAAGGAAATGGCGCCCATCGAAATCCCTGCGGACAAGACCTACCGCTGGCGAGTCGAAGAAGAGTTCGTCGGCGCGATCCGCGGGCAGGAGCCGGTGCGGCGCACCTCGTTCGTCGACGCCG
>DASRIK010000549.1:0-5903 GCA_035650035.1 Burkholderiales bacterium
GGATGTTCCGGCGGCCCATCAGTGGTACTGGCAAATCGAAACGGAGGAGACGCCGATCGCGATCCTCTCCAGCCGCTTCTTCGCGAGCCTCGACGAGTGCATCGCCCACGCGCGCGAAAACGGCTTTCGCGGTGACGTCGACGTGCCGGCTGCGCTCACGTATCCCGCTACGATCCGGTGCGGCGAAGACGAGTGCCTGCCTTACCTGCTGAACCGCTCCAAGCGAGGGCGCTCCAACCGCTCGACGCGGTAGGCCGTTCGCTCATTCCGCTTTCACACCTGCCGTTTTCGCGATTTTCGTAATCTTCGCGATCTCGCCTTTGATGTAGTCGCCGAATTGTTCCGGCGTGCCGCCGCGTGTTTCCAAACCCTGGTTTGCGAGCGCCGTCCGGATCTCCGGCATCGCGAGCACTTTTGCGGTCTCGGTATTCACCCGCGTGATGACATTCCTCGGCGTTGCGGCCGGCGCGAGAAGCCCGAACCACGAGAGCATTTCGAAGCCGGGCAACGCCGCCTCGGACATGGTGGGCACGCCGGGCATCATTTCGGAGCGCTTCGCTGTTGTTACGGCGAGCGCTTTCACCCGGCCCGTTTTCACGTGCGGCTGGATGCCCGTGACCGTGTTGAACATGATCGAGACTTCGCCGCTCAGGAGCGCGGCGATGCCCGGCGTCGTGCCCTTGTACGGTATGTGGACGATCTCGATGCCCGCCATCGTCTTCAGTAGCTCGCCGGAGAGATGATGCGTGCTGCCGTTGCCGGCCGAAGCGTAATTGATCTGGCCCGGGCGCGATTTCGCGAGCGCGATGAGTTGCTTCAGATTCGCAACCGGCAGTGAAGGATGGACGCTCAGGACGTACGGCGTCGCGGCGACGAAAATGATCGGTGCGAAATCCTTCACCGCGTCGTATGGAAGCTTCGCGTAGAGCGCGGGATTCGCGCCGTGCGTCGAATTGTTGGCCATGAACAGGTTGTAGCCGTCGGGCGGTGCCTTTGCGGCGATTTCCGTGCCGAGCGTGCCGCCCGCGCCCGGCCGTGCATCCACGACGATGGATTGACCGAGCGCTTCGCTCAGTTTCGTTCCGACGGTGCGGCTCACGACATCCGTCGCGCTGCCGGGTGCCTGCGCAATGATGAGCCGTATCGGTTTGACGGGATAATTCTGGGCAAGCGTGATGCTGCACGATGCAGCAAGCGACATCGCGCAGGCGAGTCTCAGCACATTCGTATTCATTTCGTGTCTCCTCGGAAAGCCGCAGGAAGGATCCCTCTCGCGCCGGATCGAGTCATCGTTCGCGGCAGGCGCGCTGCAATGGTTCGCCCATCGCCGCGGCGTGAAAAAAGTCCGCGCGATTTTAGCGGCAGAGGCATAGCTTACGCGAACGCACGAAAGGGCAAACCCGACCGAAAGGCGGGGACGCAAAGTTACCGGCCTAAAGAGCCCCGGGCTCCATGGCAACGGGATCGCCGAAGCACTCCCACGCTTTCGCGTGGAGCATTCAGCCCTCCCGCAATTCGTCTCCTGCTCCCGGTGGGTTTCGGCGATAACAACGGAGGCGCTCATGACAACGGAACCCGTCAAAACGCTCGAAGCAGAGCTTGATTTCGCGGAGCGGATCGTTCGTAAAGGTTTCGGCACGCCCGAGCAGGCCGCCAAGATTTGCGGCGTTCCTCTGGCCGATTTGCGGGCGCGTCTGGCGCAGGAACGCCACAGCAGCTGAGTTTCCGATGTCGGATTTCAACCGCCGCGCGCGCGCCCGGAGTTTTTTTCTGCCGGACGCAACGTGCCTCGCGCGCCGCGCGAGATGCAGCCTTTCGCGCGGCTACGTGTCACTGCGGCCGCGGCACCTCCGCCAGCGCCCGATGACCATCGCGAACGATCCGTTCGAGCGCCTGCTCGACGTTGCGCGCGGACTTGCCGCGCGTTTGTGGTCCCTTATCGATTGACGCAGTCATTCAGCCTTGAGGCCGATCGCCTTGATGAGCTTCGCGTAAGTCCTCATCTCGGATGCGAGATGGCGCGCGGCTTCCTGGGGTGTGCTGCCGAGCGCCTCGGAACCTTCTGCGGCCAGACGTTCACGCATTTCAGCGAGCTGAGTGATCCCGGCGATTTCGCCGTGGAGGCGAGTCACGACGCCGGCCGGCGTTCGTGCCGGCGCCAGCAATGCCTGCCAGATCGTGTTTTCGTAACCGGGCACACCCGACTCCGCCACCGTAGGCAGCTCCGGCAGGTAGAACGCGCGTTTACTTCCAGTCGTCGCGATCGCGCGCAGGCGGCCGCCTCGCACGAGCGGCAACGCAGAAGGCGGGCTTGCGAACATCACGGCGACACGGCCCGCCATGAGATCCACCAACGCGGGCGGCGCGCCTTTGTACGCGACGTGCACGATATTGACGCCGGCCATCGCATTGAAAAGCTCCCCCGCGAGATGCGTAGCCGCCGCGACGCCCGACGAGGCGAAGTGAAGCTGTCCAGGCTTCGCTTTCGCGAGCGCGATGAGGTCGGCGATCGTGCGCACCGCCGATTGTGGATTCACGACCACGACCGCGTAACTGATGGCGAGCAGGGAGACTGCGGTGAAATCGCGTTGCGGATCGAAAGGAAGCTTCGCGTACAGCGCAGGATTGATGCTGAAGCCGGTCGGCGCGAGAAGCAACGTGTAGCCGTCGGGGACTGCGCGCGCCACGATCTCGGAACCGATGATGCCGGCGCCACCCGGACGGTTGTCCACGACGATCTGCTGACCGAATCGCTCCGCCAGCCGCTGGGCGTAAGCACGCGCGATGAAATCGGCGTTGCCGCCCGCCGACTGCGCGACGACGAGCCGAATCGGCCGGACCGGATAGCTTTGCGCGGCGGCGCCGGCAGCGCATACCAGAAACGCAAGCAGCACAAAGCCAAAACGGATGAGTTTGCCGGGAATCATGACGTTCTCGCGCTTCGACGGATATCTGAGGGGCGTTCGCGGTATATTCGCACGTCGCATGCGTTTTGACTCGAACCCCGAAATGCCCGCACGGACTGGCCCGGATACCCCGCCGCTCGCATCCAACAACTCCCCCGCTGCCGCGCCTTCCAGCAGTCGTTTCGTCGAAGCGAAAGGGCTCAGGCTTCACTACCTCGACTACGGCACGGCGGGACGGCCGCCGATGCTCTGCCTGCACGGCGGAGCGGCGCATGCCCACTGGTTCGACTTCGTGGCGGCGGGACTCACGTCGGATTACCACGTGCGATCCCTGGATCTGCGCGGCCATGGCGACAGCGGGTGGGCAGAGCCGCCGGCGTATTCGTTCGCGCATTACGCGGCGGATGTGGCTGCCGCCGTCGAGGCCCTGGATCTTCGCGATTTCGTGCTCGTCGGACATTCCATGGGCGGCATGGTCTCGCTCCTTTACGCGGGAACGTACCCGGGCCGGGTCGCGAAGCTCATCGTGGTCGACTCGAGAATGCTCATGCCGCTCAATCGCGTCGGCGCCATGCGGGAAGCGGGGACGCGCTCCGGCAAGAGCTATGCGAGCCAGGAGGAGTTGATCTCCAGATACCGGCTCGAGCCGCCCGGCACGCACACGGCCGCGCCGGAGCTCATTCATCACATCGCCGTCCATAGCGGTCGTGCAAAGGCGGACGGCACGTGGCAGCACAAGTTCGATCGGACGCTGTTCGCGCAGTTCGAGCGAATCGACGGCATTCCGCTGTGGGAGCGGATCAAGATACCGGCGCTGCTCCTTAAAGGCGAAAGAAGTAACCGGCTCTCCCCCGAAGTCCTGGAAATGGTGAGAGCGCGGGCGCCGCAGGTCCAGTCGATCGAGGTCCCGGGCGCGGACCATCACATCATGCTGGACAACCCGGCCGGATTCGTGAAGGCCATCCGTGAGTTTTTGGCCTCACCCGCTTGATAGCTGCCCGCGCACGCGCCAGAATCTTGGGTCGCCCGCGCCGGTTCTGGGCGCATAAATATATGACGAGGAGGAATCGATGAAATTACGGAACGCCGTCGCAGTCGTTCTCGCACTATCCGCTCCAGGCTTATGCGCCGCAGCCACGCAGGACGTGGCTCGCGACTATCCCTCACGACCCGTTCGCCTGATGGTGCCGAACGCGCCCGGAAGCTCTGTCGACACGCTGAGCCGCGTCGTCGCGACCAGTCTTTCGGAGGTGCTCGGTCAGCAGGTCGTGATCGACAACCGCGCAGGCGCGGCAGGCGTCATTGCGATGGAAATCGCCAAAGACGCGAATCCCGATGGATACACGCTGATCAGCGCGACGACCGCGGCTTCGACGATCGCGAGGCTGCTCCAGAAGAACCCCACCTTCCACCCAGTCAACGACTACGACTACGTGGTCCAGTTCGCGGAGACGCCGAACGTCCTGGTTGTGAATCCGTCGGTCCCCATCAAGTCCGTCAAGGACTTGGTCGCGCAGGCGAAGGCGAAGCCGGGTGATCTCAGGATGGCCTCTGCCGGGAACGGTTCCCAGAGCCACATGTCCGGCGCGTACTTCCTGCAGATGGCGCACATCGATTCATTGCACGTGCCGTACAAAGGCGGCGGCCCATCGGTCGCCGCGGTCGTCTCGGGGGAGTCGCACTGGACGCTCACGCCGGCCCCGGCCGTTATGTCGCATGTCACCGCCAATCGCGTGCGTGCGGTCGCGCATAGCCTGCCGAAAGCTTCACCGCTCTTCCCGAACATTCCGCCGATCGCGGAAACGATTCCGGGTTTCGACTACAGCGGCTGGCAGGGTTTCTTCTTCCCGAAAAACACACCGCGTCCGATCGTCGAAAAAATGCGCAACGCCGTCATCAAGACCATGGAGCGGCCGGAAGTGCAGAAAGGCATGACCTTCCAGGCGACGGCGATCGTCATCCGCGGGCCGGCCGAATTCCGCAAGGTCGTCGAGGAGTCGATGGTGAAGAACGCGAAGCTCGTGAAGGCGCTCGCGCTGACGGCGAACTGAGCTCCGTAAAACGTCGGCTTGCTATTGCGCGAGCACGCGCGCGAGCTCGAGCAGCGCGCAGTCGATCGGTTTCGTCTTGCCGGCAATCTCCACGAGCGGGGTCGCCGAGATCTCGTTCTTCGTGATGCCCATCAGCACGCCCGCCTCACCGCGGGCGAGGTGATCGATCGCGGCGGCGCCCAGGCGCGTCGCGAGCACGCGATCGAACGCGCTCGGTGCGCCGCCGCGGACCACGTGTCCCAGCGTCGTCAGTCTGAGGCTGAAGCCGATCGTGTCCTGGTGATCCGCGAAGTAATGCATCATCGCTTCTGCCCCGTGCTTCGCGCCTTCGGCAACGACGACGAGCGCATGCGTCTTGCCGCGGAGGTATGCCGCACCGAGGCGTTCGACGACTTCTTCGGGCTCGACGTCACATTCGGGCGTGACGATCACTTCCGCGCCGCCTGCGATCCCGGTCATGAGGGCGATGTAGCCGCAGTTGCGGCCCATGGTTTCGACGAGGAATGCGCGCTGGTGTGACGACGCGGTCGTGCGCAGCATGTCGATCGCCTGAAGCGTCGTGTTCACTGCTGTGTCGACGCCGATCGTCACGTCCGTCCCCATGAGATCGTTGTCGATCGTCGAAGCGATTCCGACGACGGGAAAGCCGGCCTCGTGCAGGCGCGCGGATCCGGTCTGCGACCCGTTGCCGCCGATCACGATCAGAGCATGGATCCCGCGATTTCGCAGGTTTGCCGCCGCTTTGCGGAGTCCTTCGTGCTCGCGAAACTCGGCCGATCGGGCACTTCCGAGCACCGTGCCGCCGCGCTGGATGATGCCGCCCACGTCACGCGCGTGAAGCGGCTGCATGTTGTCCGCAAGCAGACCGGCGTAGCCGTTTCGGACGCCGAACACTTCCCAGCCGCGCGCAATGGCCGCGCGAGTGGCCGCGCGAACGGCGGCGTTC
>DASRIK010000550.1:0-9869 GCA_035650035.1 Burkholderiales bacterium
GCCGGACGCGGACGTGATCGACGCCGAGGGCTGCACGCTCATACCGGGGCTGATGGATCTTCACATCCATACGGCGATGTTCAACTGCATGACGTTCCACAATCACCGCGTCGCGCAATTCGAGATCATGCCGCACCTGCAGCAGATGTACGCGCTGTTTCACGCGCAGAACTGCTTCGACATGGGCTTTACGACGCTGCGAGACCTCGGAATGAACGGACCGCGGGGGCTGCTCGTCGACGAAATGTGCGCGGTGCGCGATGCCATCAACGCCGGCATCGTCGAAGGCCCGCGCATGCTGATCGGTGCGTTTACGACGATGACGGGCTCCCATCTCGACCTCATTCAGCCGCGGGCGATGTACCGCTGGGGCTTCAACACGGCGGACGGTCCCTGGGAGCTGCGCAAGCTCGCGCGCAAGAACCTGCTCGCCGGGGCCGACGTGATCAAGACGTGTGCATCGGGTGGCGGGGGCACGGACAAGGAAGAGCCGGATATCCGGAACATGACGCAGGAAGAGCTCGACGCGATCGTCGACGAAGCGCATGCGCTGCACAAGATCGCGGCGGTTCACTGCTTCACCACCAATGCGCAGCGGATGGCGATGAAAGCCGGTGCGGATACGATTGAGCACATGGTGTTTCACGATGATGAAACGATCGACATGATCAAGCAGGCGGACGTGCCGGTGACGCCGACGCTGTCGCACCGGACGGATCACGCCATTCAGCTCCGGCGCGAGCACGGCACGGCCGAGTTCGTGCTGCGCAAAATGAAGTATCTGCAGCCTTTCTGCTTCGAGACTTTCCAGAAAATGCACAAGGCGGGTGTCAGAATCGCGATGGGCACCGACATGGGGTTCGAACCCGACATGGGCTCGAATGCGGCGGAGCTCGAGATCTACGTGAAGCTCGGCATGAGCCCGATGGATGCGCTGCTCACCGCGACGCGCAACGCGGCCGAAGCGATCAAGCTGGGAAACGAGCTCGGCACGATCGAGGCCGGCAAGCTCGCCGACATCGTCGCAGTGAAAGGCGATCCCCTGCAGGACATCGCATGTTTGCAGCAGAAGAAGAACATCGCGCTCGTGATGAAAGAGGGCCGCGTCTACGCCGATCGGCGACCCGGCAAGAGCAGGAACGTGGTGAACGTGAGCCCGGGCGAGTGGAAGATCGTCGATTATCTCTAGAGGAGGAGAAAGTAATGCCGGCAGCGAAAAAAACCGACAAGACGAAAACCGAAGGCGCGATCAAGGGCGGCAGCGATCGCTACCACTATCCGTTCAGCAGCCTGAAGAAAGTGCCCGCGGGCACGGGCTACTCGACTTCGCATGGCGGCGTTGTCGAAGGCGAGCGTATGCTTGTGGGCTATATCCACAAGCCGCGCGGCACAGGGTCGCGCATGCACACGCACCCGAACGAGCAATTCAACTACGTCGTGAAAGGCACGCTCAAAGGTTCGGTGAACGGCAAGCGTGTCGTCGCTCCGGCCGGGACGCTGATTTACATACCGGCCAACGCGCCGCATACGCTCGTATCCACGCCGGACGAGGACGTCATTTTCATCGCGATCAAGGATTTGTCCCACGGCATCATCGGGAAGGCCGTGGACGGCACGATGGCGGGCCCTGCCTACCTCGAAGGCTACGAGCCCAAGCAGCGTCCAGCGGCCAAGCGCCGAGTGTCGACGAAATAGCGCGGCGCCCACACCAATCGAGGAGGGGTGATGTTGGAACGATCGCGTTATCTGTTGCTGTTATCGGCACTGCTGGGTTGCGTGCCACACGCGCTGGCTCAGACGTACCCCGCGAAGCCGATCCGCTTTCTCGTCGGTTTCCCGCCGTCCGGCACGAACGATATCGTCGCCCGCGCCGTCGCGCAGAAGGTCCAGGAGTTCGTCGGACAATCGATCGTTGTCGAAAACCGGGGCGGCGCGAACACTGCCATAGCGACCGAGCTCGGCGCGCGGGCAGTACCGGACGGCTACACGATACTGCTCAATGCGCCGGGGCATGCAACGAACCCGGCGCTGATAAAGCTCTCGTTCGATCCAATACGCGATTTCGCATTCATCACGCTGCTTGCGGAAGCGCCGAACCTTCTGGTCGTCCATCCGTCGTTGCCTGCGCGCAATGTGAAGGAGCTGATTGCCGTCTCGAAGAAGCATCCCGGCCAGATCAATTACGGGTCATCCGGCATCGGCACAACCGTGCACCTTTCGGGCGAGCTCTTTCAGTACATGACAGGGGCGAAATGGGTTCACATCCCGTATAAAGGCGGCGGTCCCGCGGTCATCGAATTGATTGCAGGCCAGACTTCGATCTACTTCGGCAACATGCCGACGGTGATCGGACACGTCAGGGCAGGAAAGCTCCGCCCGCTCGCGGTGACGAGCTCGAAGCGATCGGCAGCCGAGCCCGAGATTCCAACGGTCGCCGAGAGCGGCGTGCCCGGCTTCGACGTGACGGCCTGGTATGGCGTGTCGGCCCCGATAAAGACGCCCCGGCCCATCATCGAAAAACTCAATGCGGAGTTCGTGCGAGCGGTAAAGTCGCCTGATCTGCGCGATCGCCTGATTGCCCAGGGGGCAGACCCCGTCGGCAACACGCCCGAACAATATGCGGCGTTCGTTCAGAACGAGATCACGAAATGGGCGAAAGTGATCAAGGCGGCGGGCATCAAAGGCGAATGACTCTCGAGGAATGAAGGCGGAGGATGAAAGGATGAAGTGCGTGACGAGAATGCTCGCCGTAAGCGTGTGCATGTTGTTCGCGGCTGGCCACGCGTATGCGCAAGCGTGGCCCACAAAGCCCATCCGTATGATCCTTCCGTTCCCGCCGGGCGGCACAACGGATATCCTCGGGCGCGTCGCTGCGCAGAAGCTGAGCGAAGCGCTCGGACAGCAGGTCGTTCCTGACAACCGACCGGGCGCCGCGGGAAATATTGGCACCGAGTTCGTCGCAAAAGCCCCACCGGACGGCTACACGCTCGTGACTGCGCCGGGAAGCACGCTGACGATCCATCCGAGCCTGTATTCGAAGCTCGGCTTCGACCCGCTGCGGGACTTCGCACCCGTCACGATTCTGGCGGCAGTCCCGAATGCGCTCGTCGTGCATCCATCCCTCCCGGTGCGAAACGTGAAAGACCTGATTGCCTTGGCGAAGGCAAAACCCGGCCAGCTGAATTACGCATCGACCGGAGCCGGACAGTCGACACACCTCTCGATGGAGCTTTTCAAGACGATGGCGCGTGTGAACATCGTGCACGTGCCGTACAAAGGCAGCGCTCCCGCCGTCACGGACCTCCTGGGAGGCCACGTTTTGCTCATGTTCGACAACATGCCGAGCGCGCTGCCGCACGTCAAAGCGGGGAAGCTTCGCGCGGTCGCAGTGAGCACGCTCAAGCGCTCGCCGGTCGCACCCGACATACCCACCGTCGCGGAATCCGGACTGCCGGGATTCGAAGTGAGCGTGTGGTTCGGCGTTCTCGCGCCTGCCAAGACACCGCAGCCGGTCGTCGAGCGCCTGAATCAGATCCTGGTGAAAGCACTGCACACGGCGGAAGTGCGCGAGCGTCTTTCGACGCAGGGCGCGGAACCCATCGCCAACACACCCGACCAGTTCACGCAGCAGATGAAGCGCGACATCGCGAAGTGGGCGAAAGTCGTGAAGGACGCGGACATCAAGCTGGACTGACAGGGTTCCCATAACGCGGATGAAAACGATCCCGCTGCTCGCCGCGCTGGCGACTTCGTTCGGCCAGTCGTCGCTTGCGGCTGCAGCCACGAATCCGGCCGATGCTTTTCCGTCACGGCCGATTCGCATCATCGTGGCGTACCCGCCCGCGGGCACGACGGACATCCTGGCGCGGGTGATCGGACAGAAAATGACTGAAACATGGGGCCAGTCGACGATCGTGGAGAACCGGCCCGGCGCGAACGGCAACATCGGCACCGACATCTCGGCACGCGCGACTCCGGACGGCTATACGATCACCATGGGCACAGCGGCGACGCACAGCATCAACAACACGCTGTACCCGAAGCTCGCATGGCACGCTCAGCGCGATTTCGCGCCGATCAGTCTGGTTGCGGTCGTTCCGAACCTGCTCGTGGTCAACAACGCGCTACCGGTGAAAAGCGTCAAGGATCTGATCGCTTATGCCAAGACAAACCCGGGGAAATTGAGCTTCGGCTCGCCGGGCATCGGCGCCACCGCGCACCTTTCGATGGAGCTTTTCCAGACGCTCACCGGGACGACGATGGTGCACGTGCCGCACAAAGGCAGCGCCGGTGTGCTCGCCGACGTGACAGCAGGCAATCTGCAGCTCGCGATGGACAATATCCCCGTGTACTTGCCGCAGGCGCGCGCGGGCAAGATCCGGGCGCTTGCCGTGTCGTCGGCGCAGCGCGTACAGGCCGCACCTGACATCCCCACGGTCGCTGAAGCCGGAGTCGCCGGATTCGAGGCGCTCTCCTGGTTCGGCTTGCTCGCTCCGGCGAAAACGCCACCATCCGTCGTCGCCAAGCTTGCAACCGAAACGCAGCGGATCATGAAGCTTGCGGACGTCCGGGAGCGCATCACCGGGCTCGGCGCGCAGCCCGTCGGCGGCACGCCTCAGGAGTTCGGCGCGTTCATCCGCTCGGAAATCGCGAAATGGCAGAAAGTGATCCGCGACGCGGGAGTGAAAGCCGAATGATTCGCGAGCCCGAAAGCTTCAGGATCCTGCTCGACACGATCGACCGTTTCGTCCGCGACAGGCTCATTCCGCGCGAGCAGGAAGTCGCCGATACGGATGCGATTCCGGCCGACATACTCGAAGAAATGCGGCGCATGGGTCTTTTCGGGCTCACGATTCCAGAGCAATACGGCGGGCTCGGACTCACGATGGAAGAGGAAGTGCTCGCAGCGATCGCGTTGTGCCGGGCCTCTCCCGCATTTCGCTCGATTGTCGGCACGAACAACGGGATCGGCTCGCTCGGCATCGTATTCGACGGGACGGAGGCGCAGAAGAAGAAGTATCTGCCGCGGTTGGCGTCCGGAGAGCTCATCGGTTCTTTCGCGCTGACGGAGCCCGGCAGCGGCTCGGATGCAGGATCGCTCAGCACGAGCGCGCGCCGGGACGGCGCGTTCTATGTCCTGAACGGGGGGAAGCGCTACATCACGAACGCGCCGCAAGCGGGAATCTTCACGGTCATGGCGCGTACGGATCCCACGACGAAAGACGCGAGCGGCGTATCGGCCTTCCTCGTCGAGCGAGAGAGCCGCGGCTTGTCGGTGGGAAAACCCGATCGCAAGATGGGCCAGCGCGGAGCCCACACGGCGGACGTGACCTTCGACGACGTGCGCGTGCCTGCCGAGAACCTGATCGGCGGCGTCGAAGGGATGGGCTTCAAGACGGCGATGAAAGTGCTGGACAAAGCGCGGCTTCACATCGCCGCAGTGAGTGTCGGCGCCGCAACCCGCATTCTGGATGAAGCGCTGCGATACGCGGTGGAGCGCAACCAGTTCGGCCAACCCGTCGCTGAATTCCAGCTCGTGCAGGCGATGCTCGCCGACAGCCAAACGGAGCTTTATGCCGCACGCAGCATGACGCTCGACGCCGCGCGAAGACGCGACGATGGCGAGTCGGTCACGATGGAAGCGGCGTGCTGCAAGCTTTACGCTTCGGAGATGGTCGGGCGCGTCGCGGACCGCGCAGTGCAGATTCACGGCGGCGCGGGATATATGCAGGCCTCCGCCGTCGAGCGCTTCTATCGTGACGTGCGCCTGTTCCGGCTCTACGAGGGCACGAGCCAGATTCAGCAGCTGGTGATCGCCCGCCAGATGCTCCGCCGCGCGCGAGGATAGCCTCGCGCGCGAGGGCGCCGGTGAACAACTCAGAGGGAAACCATTGGTTTCCCTCCGAGACCGCCTTTTCCTTTGGGGTCTCGACGTGGCCCAACGACTAACCATGAGGGACAGGCCGTGCCGCACGAAGATCTGATCGATGAACTGAAGCGCCGCGACGCCGAGGCGCTCGCGATGGGCGGGCCCGAAAAGCTCGCGAAGCGCAAAGCCGAAGGCGTACTGAACGCGCGCGAGCGTATCGATTACCTGCTCGACGAGGGCAGCTTCATCGAATCCGGTCGCTATGCGCGAAGCAACCGCCCCGAGGTGAAACACAAGACACCGGCGGACGGAAAGGTGGCGGGTTTCGGGCGCATCGAGGGCCGCGAAGTGGCGCTCGTTTCGAACGATTTCACCGTGCTTGGCGCGTCGTCCGCCGTGATCAACATGAAAAAGATCAAGCACGTGAAGCAGATCGCGGCGAAGCGCGGAATGCCGCTCGTGCTTCTGGGCGAATCGAGCGGCGCGCGCATGCCCGATCGCATGGGTGCCGCCGGGCGCGCGATCATCGCGCAGGACCCGACCGAGTATCAGCGGTTGCGCGAAAGCCCCTGGTGCTCCGCGCTGCTCGGGCAGTGCTACGGCTCCTCGACATGGTATTCGGCGATGTCCGATTTCGTCGTGATGCGCAAAGGCGCGGTCATGGCGATCGCGAGCCCGAACGTGACTTCCATCGCGATCAACAGGCCCATAGGCGCGGAGGAGCTGGGCGGTTGGAAGCTTCTGACGGGCACGTCGGGACTCGCCGATCTCGCCGTCGATACCGACGAGCAGGCCATCGATTCCATCAAGCGGTTTCTCTCGTACCTGCCGAGTCACAACATGGAGGCGCCGCCTGAGCGCCCGGTTCCTCCCGGTTCCGACGAGCCGTGCAAGAAAATGCTCGACATCGTTCCGGAGTCGAGAAACAAGGTTTACGACGTACGTAAAGTCATCCAGGCGATCGCGGACCACGGTTCGACGTTCGAATTGAAGGAGCGCTTCGGGAAATCGCTCGCTACGGTGCTTGGGCGCCTCGACGGAAAGAGCGTAGGTTTCATCGCGAACAATCCGATGTTCAAAGGCGGGGCGCTCGATGCCGACGCGTGCCAGAAAGTCACGAGCTTCATGGTGCTGTGCGACTCGTTCAACATTCCGCTCGTGTATCTCGTCGACGTCCCCGGGTTCCTGATCGGGGTGGAAGGCGAGATCCGCGGCATGCCGGGCAAAGTGATCAACTGGATGAACGCGATGACGCTCGTGACGGTTCCGAAGATTGCCGTGATCATGAGAAAAAGCTACGGTCAGGCGTTCATCAACATGGCGGGTGGCCGCAATGCGGACGAAGTCGCCGTCTGGCCCACGGCGGACCTCGGCTTCATGGACCCCGCGGTGTCGGTGAATGTGCTCTACGGCGTGCGCTACCAGGATGATCCCGAACGCTTCGAGCAGCTCAAGGCCGAAGTGGAGCGCGACACGTCGGCATGGGGGCTCGCCGAGCTGTACGAAGCGCAAACCGTGATCGACCCGCGGGATACGCGCGAGTACCTGGTGAGAACGCTCGAAGTCCATCGCCTGCGCATGAAAAACGGCGTCGGAGAGCACCTGTTGCGCAACTGGCCGACGAGCTACTAGGCCACCGCGGCGCGTCGGGCAAACCCTCTCACGCGAAGGCCCCGACCTGTTGTAACCTGTATTCCCAGCGCCTTGCCCCGCATCGGAAGCCGCTGGCCGGGATGTTGCTTTCAACGCGTCTACCCCCGTACTGCCAGCCGGACACGACACATGAAACGCCCGTCTCTTTACAGCAGCTCGCCGAGAAGCCGCATGCTGCGTGCGCCTCGCGCGGCACCACCGGAGCCCGCACCTGCACCGCCGCGGAGCGCGCCGGGGGCCGACGGACGAGCGCCAGGCCGGTTCTCGCGGTTCGTCAGTCGCGGTGAGAAGCCGCTGCTCGTGCTTGCAGGTGCGCTCGTGGCGCTTGTTCTGGTGGCGCTACAGGCATCGAACGCCCCCGTGCCGCGCCAGCTTACTCAGCGCGACATCGACGCCGCGGTGCTGCGCACGCTCGAGACGAAGCCCCTGCCCTCACGTGCGGCCCAGGCCTACGATCTCGTGAAGCAGTCCGTCGTGCGCGTGCGCGGGCTGGGCGCCGAAGGTGAAAAAGACAAGGACGAGGAGCGCAGCGTCGGCACCGGCGTCGTCATCCTCGACAACGGCACGATCCTCACGAATCTTCATGTCGTCGCGGGCGCGAAGCGCATCGGCATCATCTTTTTCGACGGACACGAGTCCGAAGGCACTGTCGTCGGCGTGCGGCCGGAGCACGATCTTGCCGTCATCCGCGCGAAAAGCATTCCGGACGATCTTGCAGCCGCGACACTGCGTTCGACGGCCGATTTGAGGCTTGGCGACGAAGTCGTCGCCGTGGGCTTCCCGTTCGGCATCGGACCCTCGGTGTCCTCCGGCGTCGTGTCCGGCTTGCGGCGCGAGTATCAATCGCCGGAAGGCAAGCGCCTGCTCACGAATCTCATCCAGTTCGATGCCGCCGCGAATCCCGGGAGCTCGGGAGGTCCGCTGTTCACGACGGATGGCGAAGTGGTTGGCATCGTGACCGGAATACTCAACCCTGCGAAAGAGCCGGTTTTCATCGGGATCGGTTTCGCAGTCCCGATCGAAAACGCGGCTGCGGCAGCAGGGCTATCGCCTTTCTGAATATATGTAGCGCCGCGGCGCGCGCTTCGACACGCTCAGCACAGGCGACGAGGGATTTGCACCACCGGGTGCGTTGTACGTTTTGATGAAGGCATCTATGGACCCTATCGACATCAGCCGCAACGAAGTCGCCAACCTCATGGAGCGCATACTCTACGAGGTGAAAAAAGTGGTCGTCGGCCAGGACCATTTTCTCGAGCGGGTGCTCGTCGCGATCCTGGCGCAGGGCCATCTGCTCGTCGAAGGCGTGCCGGGTCTCGCGAAGACGCTGACCGTGAAAACGCTTGCGCGTACGGTCCGAGGCACCTTCCGCCGCATCCAGTTCACGCCCGATCTCGTGCCGGCGGACCTCGTCGGCACTCGTGTGTACAACCAGAAGACGAGCGAGTTCGCGACGGCGCTCGGGCCGGTATTCACGAACCTGCTCCTTGCCGACGAGATCAATCGCGCGCCTGCAAAAGTGCAAAGCGCGCTGCTCGAGGTGATGCAGGAGCGTCAGGTGACGATCGCCGGCGAGACGCACAAGGTCCCGGAGCCTTTTCTCGTCATGGCCACGCAGAATCCGATCGAAACCGAAGGCACCTATCCGCTACCCGAGGCGCAGGTCGATCGCTTCATGATGAAAGTGCTCGTGGGCTATCCCACCGAAGAGGAAGAGTTCGTGATCGTCGAGAGAGTGACGGGCGCTGGCAAGGCCGTGTCTGCTGTCGCGACGACCGAACAGCTCTCCGCTTTGCAGCGCGAGTGTCGCACAGGGTACGTCGATCCGTCGCTCGTGCAGTATGCAGTCCGGCTCGTCGCCGCGACGCGCGAGCCCGATCGCTACGGCGTGAAGGACGTGCAGCGCTACGTAAGCTTCGGCGCAAGCCCTCGCGCTTCGATCAATCTCATCGAAGGCGCCCGTGCGCTCGCGTTTCTGCGCGGCCGCGACTACGTCCTGCCCGAGGACGTGATCGACATGGCGCCGGACGTGCTGCGACACCGGCTGATCCTCACGTACGACGCTCTAGCCGAGGCGCTTCCGGCCGACGAGCTTATCCGGCGCATCATGCAGCACATCCCCGCGCCCGAAAAACCGCTCGAAACGCATGTCAGAGTCGCCGCAAAATCCTGACGCGGTACTTCGCCGCCTCGAATGGACGGTCATCCGTCGCCTCGACGGCCTGCTGCAAGGCGATTACAGAACGCTCTTTCGCGGCTTCGGACTCGATCTCGCCGACTTGCGCGAGTATCAGTACAACGACGACGTCCGGCACATCGACTGGAACGTGACTGCGCGCCTGCAGAC
>DASRIK010000551.1:0-4857 GCA_035650035.1 Burkholderiales bacterium
AGCCTCATGCGGCAGGGGGTGCTCATCTCTACTACGGAGCACCTGTTGAGCGTGCTCTACAGCATGGGCATCGACAACGCTGTGATCGAGATCGATAACCTCGAAGTGCCGATACTCGATGGCAGCGGCCGGCCATTTGCCGACCTGATACGCGCTGCCGGTCTGCGGACGTACCGGCGGCGGCGCCGTTATCTTCGTATACGGCGGCCGGTTTCCGTCGAGGCGCCGGGCAAGCAAATCACAATCCTTCCCGCGGACCGGTTCCTGCTCACTTGCGACATTTTCTTTGAGCACCCGCTTGTCGGAAGACAGACCCTCGAACTCGAGGTCACGCCGGAGCGTTATGCATCGGAGGTGGCACCCGCGCGCACATTCGGCTTCGCGTGGGAACTGGACCAAATGCGTGACATGGGTCTGATTCGCGGAGCAAATCTCGACAACGCGGTTTGCTTCGATCGCACGAACGTCATGAATCCGGAAGGTCTGCGATTTGCCGACGAATGCTGCCGGCACAAGATCCTCGATCTGATCGGCGATCTCGCGTTAATCGGCAAGCCGCTGCTCGGCCACGTGATCGCTGAGCGTGCCGGTCATGCCATGCACGCCGCGCTGGTCGCGCGGATCATGTCGGACTCTTCGCTCTACGAGATCCTGAGCTTCGACCAGCTCGCCACGCGTGTAGTTCATGCTTTGGTTTCCTGATTCCCGAATCGATGCGGATCCTGTTCAGTCCGCCCAACCTGCTGACGTGTGCGCGTATCCTGCTGACGCCTTGGATCGTGCTGGCGCTTATTCACGGCGACTGCCGGAAGGCCTTGTGGCTGAGCTGCGTCGCTGGAGTTACCGACGGCGCTGACGGCTTTCTGGCGCGCCGGTTCGGCTGGGCGAGCCGCATCGGAGCGTACCTGGATCCCATCGCCGACAAGTTCCTGCTGACCTCCCTTTATGTTTGTTTCGGCATTTCGCATCTCATTCCTTGGTGGCTGGTGTGGCTGGTGGTCGGCCGTGACGTTCTGATCCTCGTCTTAGCGGGATTGGGACTTCTGCTGACATCACGCCGCGAGTTTCCGCCGACGCTGTGGGGAAAGGTCAGCACGGTGGCGCAGATTGCCGCCGCGGTCATTTTTCTATGCGTGTGCGCGTTTCCGTTCTCACTGGCTGAGGATCTACGCTCCGCTGCCCAAGTCGCCGTAACAGCCGCAACTGCATGGAGCGGCGTACACTACACGTGGCGCGCGCTGATCTGGATGCGCGAATAATTGTCCCGGTTTGACGACTCCGCCGAGCGGCGCTAGTCTAATAGGAGGTTGCTGTCGCCATGACCTGCTACACGCCGTCCCGCCATTATCTGTCGGCTGGCCTAATCGCAGTCGCGTTGGCCGCCTTTTCGGGATGGGTGGCATTCCAATGGCCCCCGGCTTGGATCGCTGCCGTCCTTTTTATTGCCAGCGCAGCGATTCTGCTGGTATTGGCCCTCCAGCCGGCGATCGAGATTTACGAACATCACCTGGCAGTCGGGCGGCGCATCATTCCCTGGGCGGAGATACGCCGGCTCGACAGGACCTCCTGGATCTCTCCGCTGATCGTGCATCTCACTCTCGCAGGCGATCGCCGGATGATGCTGGTTTATCCCGGCGACATCGATGCCGGGAAAAGTCTCCTGCGACACCTTCGCCGTTGCGCCAGGGAAGCTCTAATCGACGGCATTCCTTACCGGCAGTTTTGGGGCGAGGTTCTGCCTTCCGGCGTCGAGCGCCGCCAGCTTCCGTCTCCCAAGTACCAGCTGCTGCGGCCCGATGACGAGGCTGAAGTGGAACGTCTCTTCCAGCGCTTGAAGACCGTCGGTCATCTGGATCCTAAGTCCGACGAGAAATAGCCGTTGCGCCGGCGCAGACTTTTATTGACTGCGGGAGCCTGCGTATTTACCGCTATCCTTTTCGCGCTCACTCATTCAATTTGGCTTGGCTGGCTTGGCGGCGCGCTTGTCTCGGCTTCGATGCCCGCGAAGGCCGAAGCGGCTTTGGTGTTGGCCGGGGATCCTCGCGGCAACCGCATCAAGACCGCAGGTGAACTCGTCCGCGCCGGCTATGTGTCCAAGGTATTCGTCAGCGGACCCGTAGCGTGGTATGGGATTAACGAGGCCGATCTCGCGATCCAGTTCGCGGTCAACAACGGCTATCCGCGTGAATGGTTCGAAGCGCTGAAGATCGATGCATTGTCCACGGATGAAGAGGCACGCGCCGTGATTCCTGAGATCGAGAAGCGCGGTATCGGCAGTCTGCTGATCGTTACGAGCAATTTCCACACCGCACGGGCCGGTAAGATATACCGCAGACTCGTGCCATCCCGCATAGAGCTTCGCACGATCGCAGCGCCCGATCCCTATTTCGGTCCGCATGGATGGTGGCGCACGCGCGAAGGCTGCAAAACCTGGTTCTACGAAACGACGAAGACCGTCACGGAATGGGTAGGGATCTAGATGCGACGCGCATTTGACAAGCTCTGGCCGTATCTGTGGCGTTATCGAAGTGGGCTGTTTCTCGGAATCGGCGCTCTCATTTTGAAGGACCTCTTCCAGGCCGCGCAGCCGATTATCATCGGGAGCGCCGTGGATTCTCTCACCAGGCAATTCTCGATGTCGAAGCTCTTGTGGTTCGCGGTGGCACTCGTCGCTTTAAGCGCGCTCAAAGGGCTCTTTCAATATTGGATGCGCGTCATCCTGATCGGGATTTCGCGCGACATCGAATATGACCTGCGCAACGATCTGTTCCGTCACCTGGTAACGCTGTCGTGGGACTTCTACGCGAGATTCAGGACCGGCGATATCATGGCGCGCGCCACGAACGATCTAAACGCTGTGCGAATGATGCTAGGTCCAGGCGTCATGTATTGGACCGAGACGATGCTCACGCTGATCCTTTCGGTCGGAGTAATGGCTTGGGTCGATTGGCCGCTCGCTCTGATCACGCTTGCCCCCGCTCCGGTGGTGAGCTTCGTCGTCGTCATTTTCGGGCGCATGATCCACACACGCTTTGAGACTATTCAGAAGATGTTCTCTGACATCAGCAGCCGGGTCCAGGAGAACCTGTCGGGCGTCCGCGTGATCCGCGCGTACGTACAGGAGCCTGCCGAGCTGCGGCAATTCGAAACTCTCAATCGCGAGTACATTCGGGAGAACATCGGCCTCGCCCGGGCGCAGGGTATGTTTATGCCCGTGCTTCAGGCGCTGATCGGCATGGCTTTTCTGTGCGTGCTCTGGGCGGGCGGCGCGAGGGTTCTTTCGGGCGCCATCTCCGTAGGCCAGTTCGTCATGTTCACCACCTACATGGGCACGCTGGTGTGGCCGATGATCGCTCTCGGCTGGGTCGTCAACCTGATGCAGCGCGGCACGGCATCGCTGGCTCGCATTGATGCTTTGATGCAGGAGCGCCCCTCACTGCAGGAGCCCGCCTCTCCGCGGCCCATTGCGCGCGTGCGAGGCGAGATTGAATTCAGGAATGTCAGCGTGCAGTTCGGGGAGGCGCAGACTCTGAAAGACGTCAACCTGCGAATCCCGGCGGGTACGACAGTCGCGGTAGTCGGTCACACAGGCAGCGGAAAAAGCACGCTGGTGAATCTGATTCCAAGAATGCTCGATCCCACGGCCGGCGCCGTGCTCATCGATGGACATGACATTCGCGAGTACTCGTCGTCGAAGCTCCGCGAGCACATTGGCTTCGTTCCGCAGGAGACGTTTCTGTTTAGCGCAACGCTTGGCGAGAATATTGCCTTCGGCGTGAAGTCTGCAACGCCTGCGCAGATTCAGCACGCTGCCGAAATCGCCGGGCTGGCTGCGGACATCCAAAGCTTTCCGAAAGGTTTCGACACGATGGTAGGCGAGCGAGGCATCACGCTCTCCGGCGGTCAGAAACAGCGCACGGCGATCGCGCGAGCGATTCTTCGCAATCCCGCGATCCTGATTCTCGACGATGCGCTCTCCAGCGTCGACACACTGACGGAAGAGCGCATTCTTACCGGGCTTCAGCAGGTGATGAAGGGACGCACGACGATCCTGATTTCGCACCGCGTCTCCACGGTGCGCGCAGCGGATCGCATCTTCGTCATCGAATTCGGCAGAGTTGCCGAGGAAGGCACGCATAGCGAGTTGATCGCCCGCGGCGGCTATTATGCTGATCTTTACCAGAAGCAACTGCTGGAGGAGGAGCTGGAGGCGATATGAGGAGCAGTCAGCGATCAGCATTCAGCTTTCAGCTGCTGACAGCTGAGCGCTCGCAGCCGAACGCTATAGTCACATGCTGCTCGAGCTGAAAGGAATCCGGAAGCGATTCGGAGGCGTGATCGCGCTGCGCAACGGCAGCCTTGCCGTCGAGAGCGGCGAGGTTCACCTGCTCATGGGTGAGAACGGCGCGGGCAAATCGACGCTGATGAAGATTGTCGCCGGCATGTTTCAGGCCGATAGCGGCGAGATGCTCTGGCGCGGCCAGTCTGTAAGCTTTCGAAGTCCTGCCGAAGCCTCTTCGCACGGCATCGCGATGGTGCATCAGGAGTGTCTGCTCGCTCAGCACCTCTCGGTAGCCGAGAATATTTTTCTTGGCAGCGAACCGAAGAATTGGATCGGCTGGGTGAACCGCCGGCAGATGGAGCAGCAGGCGGCGCGGCTTATCGAGGAGCATCATTTTCCGCTGAAGGCGCACTGGATCGTTCACAATCTGAGCCCCGCGCAGAAGCAGCTTGTCGAAATTTGCCGCGCCATTCATCACGGCTCCAGCCTGCTGATCTTCGACGAGCCGACGTCGTCATTATCGGAGGCCGAAACGCAGGAAGTGTTCGCGATTGTGCGCACGCTGCGTGATCGCG
>DASRIK010000552.1:0-2530 GCA_035650035.1 Burkholderiales bacterium
GGCCATCCCACGCCGCCGCCCCACATGGCAGCCGCGCGGCCGTCCAGAACCATCGGTGGACCATCGCCCGCTTTGTCCAGCAGAATTGCTTCGAAATCCTTTTTCAAGTCGAGCGCGAGGCCATCCATGACATAGCGCGCAAGCACGACGAACCCCGAGCTCGCGGCGCCCCACACCACCGCTTTGCCAACGAGATCCGAGATCGTGCGATAAGGACTGTCTGCGCGCACCATGAACATGCCGGCCTGCGAGTACGTCGCGTTGATGATGCGCAATCGCGTCGTCGCCTCGCGCCCGATGCCCTTGATGGCTTCGTATGTCACTTCGCCCGTTGCGAGGCCGAGATCGAGCTTGTCCTGCTCGAGCAGGGGAACGTTCTCGGTCGAGCCTTTGGTATTGCGTGGCTCGAGCCTGAGCGTAGGCTCCATCTCGTTGATCGTTTCGCAATACGGCGCTCCGTATGCCGGGAAGCCGCCGCCTGGCGTCGCGGTGCCGAGCACGACCACGGTTTGTTTTTCGGCCATGCGTTCCTCCTGTTGTATTGTTCAGACCAAGCTATCACTTCCCACGGGTGAAGTGAAGGCGCCGCGCCGCAGGGCGTGCGGTTCGCGAGAAAGCTTGAGGTATGCTGCACGCACGCCGAAGAATCGCCCATGGAGGAGAGAGTGATGAACCACCGAAATGCGCTTGTCGCGCTCGCATTGCTGCTCTTCGTGCCGGATGCTCTCCATGCGCAGTACCCGTCACGGCCGATTCGATTGATTGCGGCCCAGTCCGCGGGCTCGTCGCTCGACACGATCATCCGGATCGTCATCCCGAAAACGTCCGAGCTCATGGGACAACAGATCGTCGTCGATAACCGCGGCGGCGCGGGTGGCACGATCGGCGTCGAGCTTGCCGCGCGCGCCGCGCCCGATGGTTACACGATGCTTGTTGCGGGATCGAGCGCGATGATCGTGTCCAGATGGAGCTATCGCAGTCTTCCGTTCGATGCGCTCAAGGATTTCGACGCGATCACGAATCTCGTGAACGCGGACGCCGTGCTTGTCGTGCATCCGGCGGTTCCAGCCAAGTCGGTCAAAGACCTCGTTGCGCTCGCAAAGGCGCAGCCCGGAAAGCTCAACATGGCGTCCGCGGGCATCGGCTCCTCGAGTCATCTCGCGGGAACGTTGTTCGTGACGATGGCAGGCATCAAGGTGGTTCATGTGCCCTACAAAGGCGGCGGCCCGATGGCGGCCGCGGTGATCGCCGGCGAATCCAGTTTTTCCGTGTCGCCTGCGGCCGCCGTAGTGAGTCACACGAAAGCAGGGCGTCTGCGGGGCATCGCAATCACATCTCGCAAACGCTCGGAGCTCTTGCCGGATCTCCCGACCGTGGACGAGTCCGGTGTGCCCGGGTACGAGTACGTCAGCTGGAATGGCGCCTTCGTACCCAGGGGCACGTCGCGCGCGATCGTAAAAACATTGCACGGCGCGATTCAGAAGGCGTTGGCCGATCCGGAGGTGATCAGGCTGTACGCCGCCCAGGGTTTACAGCCGAGCGGAAGCGCGAGTCCGGAGGAATTCGCGAAATTCTTTCGTGCCGATTTCGATCGCAACGCGAAGCTCGTTCAGGTTGCAGGCGTAAAGCCGGAGTAGGGGCTGGGTTCGTAATTGTTGGCCAAGCCCGACATGTAAAGGCCCGCGCAGGCAATAACTTACCGATCTCCTGCAGGTGTACGTCGTCGAGAGGCGACGTTTTGCCGCTTTTCAAAGTTGATCGTGGCGCGATAAATCATTGATTGTAAATGAATGTTCACGTGAGGTACGGTCGTTGCGCTATTTCAGGTATGCCCGCCGAAACGGGGCGCAACTTTCAACCGGAAGGAGATCAGACATGAAATCGAAAGCTCTTATTGCGATGGCGGTGTCGAGTACGTTCGGCTGGTCCGCGGCTGCATTTGCGGGTGCCGGCCATGGAGTGGTGACGCCGTTCTCTCCGAACGAAAGCGGTGAGGTCCTTGCGCAGCTTCAGCAGCAGGGGTTCCGCTCGACGCAGCCGAGTGCGATCGGGGCGCTGTCGGATTATGGGTCCGGAGCGCTGAGCGGTTCGCAAGGTTCGATGTCGAGTAGCAGCAGCTCCTCGGGCGTGGGCGACGAAAGCGCATCGCTCAGCATCGATGACAGCTTCGCGGCAGCCGACCAGGGCATCTACAGCGATTACTACGTGATCGGCTGGACGCCCGCGACCGTCGAGACGTGGGATTACTACGTGATCGACGACGGCGGCACGCCGGAGCTTGTGGCATTCGGTGAGATCGATGTGTTGATGCCCACGCACGAGCTTGCTCTCGTCCCGAGCGCTTCGGACGAAATGATCTACGAGCTCGCGCTCGTGCCGGCGACGTTCGGTGAAATGAGCGAAGACGCAGCCGACTAGGCTGTGCAGAGCGAAAAAGCGGCTGCCTCAGGGCAGCCGCTTTTTTTTTGTTGCGCGACGTAGCGACTACGTGCAACCGCGCAGCAGATACAGCACGAGCAGGACGGGGATC
>DASRIK010000553.1:0-5693 GCA_035650035.1 Burkholderiales bacterium
TACAGCGCGAAGCAGGCGGGTCGCAATACCTACCGCGTGTTCGAAACGGACATGAGCACGTTTTTCCCGGAGCGCCTGATGCTCGAAAACGATCTGCGGCGCGCGATCGTCCGCGGCGAGTTCGAGCTCCACTACCAGCCGAAAGTGGACGTGGAAACCGGGCGTGTAGTCGGGATGGAAGCATTGTTGCGCTGGCGGCACGCGACCCGCGGCCTTATCGCACCGGCCGATTTCATCCCGATTGCGGAGGATTCCGGCGCGATCGTGGAGATCGGGCGATGGGTGATCGAAGAAGCCTGCCGGCAAAACGTCAAATGGCAGCGGGCCGGTGCGCCGCAGCTTCGCATCGCGGTGAACATCTCGGGCGTCCAGTTCCGGCAACCGGATCTCCTCGAGACGATCGCGAATGCGCTCGCGTCGAGCGGCCTCCACCCGGAATGCCTTGAAGTCGAGATCACCGAAAGCGTGATCATGCAGGACCCTTCCGCGATGATCGTGCTGCTCGAGAAGCTGAGCGCGATGGGCGTCCATGTATCCATCGACGATTTCGGGACGGGTTACTCGAGCCTGAGTTATCTCAAGCGCTTCCCGCTGGACAAGCTGAAGATCGACCGATCGTTCATACGCGATATCTCTTCCGACACGGAAGATGCCGCGATCACGCGCGCGATCATCGGTCTTGCCCACAACCTGAGGCTGAAAGTCGTCGCGGAAGGCGTCGAGACGCGCGAGCAGCTCGAGTTCCTGCGCTCGCTGGGGTGCGACGAGTACCAGGGCTACTTCAAAAGCAAACCGCTGCCGGCAGCCGAGTTTCAGCGTCTGGTCCTGAGCTCGAATGAAACGGCCACGCGGCAGTTGCTGCCGTTTGTATCGCCAAGGGAGGCGCCCGTAGGTCTATGATATGGGCGTACGCGCGCGCGACGCGCGGTGTCCGGCGAAAGCAAAGGTGGTTGCGATGGCACGACCGAGGGGCGACAACACTCCCGAAATCGATCTGGAGGAAGTGCGCAAGCTCATCGCAGCGCTCGAGCGCGATCTAGAAAACGTGCGCGGCGATTCGGCAGCCGTCCAGCGGCTGAAAGACGAAGTGGAAACGCTGAAGAACGTCCTCGGCTCGCCAGTCCGGCGACACCATTGGGTAAGAGACGGTCTTCACGGGATCAGGGAAGCGTTCGAGAACGCCGTCGACACGGCCGTCGCCGACGGCGTCAAAGCCGGCCAGTACGTCGCGGAGATCGGCAGGATACTCGGGATGTGAGCCGTCGGGAGGACGCGTATGGCAATCGAAGTCCGACGCCTGGGCCCGCAAATCGGTGCAGAGATCACTGGCGTCGACGTGAGCGCGATCGACGGCGCTACCTTCGACGTGATCTACCGCGCATGGCTCGATTACAACGTGATCGTCGTGCGCGGCCAGAATCTCGGCATGCAGGAGTACCTGCGCTACAGTCGCCGGTTCGGCGTCGTGGAGGCGCATCCCACGAAAAACACCCGGCATCCGGACTATCCCGAAGTGCTCGTCCTCGGGATCAACAAGTTCCGACCCGACGGCACGCTCGACATGGCGATCTACAGGCGCGGCGCCGAAGGCTGGCACACCGACGGTTCGTACAACGAGCGGCCATTCAAGGCGACACAGCTGTACGCCCTCGCGATTCCGAGCCGCGGCGGGGATACGTTTTTCGCGAGCACGTACGCATCGTATAGCGCGCTGCCCGAGCGGCTCAGGGACCGGCTGCAGAATCTAAAAGGCGCGTACGTCTACGGCGGCCGCAAGAAAGCGAACACGCTGCTCGACGAAGAAGATCGCAGTCGGCCCCCGGTTTTCCATTCGCTCATACGCACGCATCCGGAGACCGGCCGCAAAGTGCTGTATTTCGATCCCAACAAGCTGCTGTATATCGACGGCCTTGGCGGTGCCGAAAGCGACGCGCTCGTGGAGGAGCTGAAGGGCTACATGGTTCAGCCGGACGCCGAGTACTGCCACAGGTGGCGCGCAGGCGATATCGTGATCTGGGACAACCGCTGCTCATACCACCGAGCGGCGGGCGACTACCCGCCCGAGGAAGACCGGATCCACTGGCGCGTATCGATCGGCGAGCACGCGAGCGATCCGTCGCATTGATCGCCGCGCGCGGCCGCGCGCCAGGCCGGCGCGGCGCGCTGCAACAATCTCGCTCGAGCTGGATCGCTTATACCGCGCTCTGCTTGCGCCGCCAGAACGCTACGAAGAGCGCCGCAATGCCGAGCAGCGCCAGCGGTGACGGTTCGGGAACGCGCTGCGGCTCCGAGAAGATTAAGTCGTCCATCACGACCTGATCTTGCGCAGTACTCGTGGCGTCGAGGGCGACGTTCCCGGTCGTGATGCGCACCCGACCGATGTGCTCGCCGGGGCCGCCCAGCAAGCCGAGGAAGGAGAACGTCTCATTTCCCGCAAACGCAGGCACGAAAAAGGTGCCGAGGGAATCCCCGTCTTCGTCGAAAGCCTGCATCGATGTGATATTGGGCAGATCGACGTCGAGAAAGATCGCGCCGAACGCCTTGACGATTGCCGGAAGGGTCCCGTTGCTGCCCGGGATGAAGAACGTCACATCGGTGATGGTGCTGCCCACCGGCGTGAAGACGCGCTGCGCACTGAACGGTTCGAAGATGTTGTTGTACAGGTTATCGGCGCGCGAGAAGTGGGTATCCAGACCGCTGGGGGGCGCCTGAAGGAATCCCGTCCCGGGCGTGTTGAAGGAAGCGCCCCGGATATTCTGAAAGCCGTTGAACGGCGTGCTCGAAAAAGTCGTCGCCGAACCGCCGCCATCCCAGTTGATCTCGCGGCGTCCGGTCGTCAGCGGCCCCGCGTTGTTGGCGTTGTTGGGGTTTCCCACCGCCGTTCGAAAGGCGTTGACGGTGTCCGTGATGTCGCCAGCAGTCGCGCCTGAATCGCTGAAGATCGCAAAAGCGGCCGCAGGGCCTGAAATGAGCGCGAGGGCGAGGGCCGCGACAAATCGAGTGGGTTTGGCTGACATAACTCCCCCCTTTGACGAGTGGGTCAGGCACGCCTCGCGCGTGCAAGCGAGAATTACGCCACAAAAAAAGTACTTTTGATTTTCAATGCCTGCCCCCTTTAGCGACCGGCACTTTGGAGGCGCACCGTAAGCTTTTCCGACACATTTTCCAGTCGCCCAGCACTCTCAGGGCAGACCGTAAGTTTTTCCGACATTTCAGGCCGGAGCTCACGGAGGCGGTCGAGGCGAGCCGTCGCGCGCCGCACGAGATCAGCCCACCTGTCTTTCGGCGCTTCAGTCCTCGCCGTTATTCTTGAATGCTTCTTTCGCGACTTCTCTCAAGCGCTGCTCCACGTCATTGACGCGGGGCCCCACTTCCATGACGCAGGCGCGAAGCGTCGTCTCGTCCACGTTGTATCGTTCGCACCAGTAACGGACCTCCCACTCCTCATCCAGCGTCACCTGGCTCGTGTCCGCAGGCGTACGCAGTTCCTTGTCGACTAACACGGTGGTCTCCTTTTTCATCAGGGTGAACACCGTTAGCCGGCAAGCACCGTGCCGGCCCTGCACTCATTTGTCCGAGCCCCGCACCTGCGATTCACGCGCCGAGTGTCAGCTGAACGAGCTTGTCCGCGCGCTCGGCTCGCTCGAGCTCACGACAGGTCGAGATGATCGTTTCGAACTGGGAGGCCGGAACCGGTAAGCCTGGGAGGACGCCACGAATGCGGCGCGCTTCTTCTTCGAAGTCCCAGACGAACTCGCGGCCGGTTCCCTGTTTCGTGTAGCTTCGCCCGTCCTTTGTGAAGACCGTGATGCGCGGGCCGAAAAGTGTCATTTCGTTCGTCGGGATGAGGGTCACGCGTTTCATGAGATCCAGCACTTCCGGCGGCACGTCGGGGCCCGCCGGATCGAAGCCCAGGCGGCGCTCCACCGGGAAGCCGCGTTTCACCGCGCCGTATGCCGTGAAATAACCAGTGCTGCCCGGCTTCGCAGGGCCGGTCTCTCTGCGTGCCGGAAAAGCCGGGCTCGGATACTGCGTCTCGAGCCAGTTCACCACGGCTTCGATACGCTCGATGTTTTCGAAGCGGATGTCATGCTCTTCGCAAAGTTTCGCCGTCACATCGATATGCGCGATGTTGTATCCCGCGGTCGAGTAGATGCGGTACAGCGTCTCGAGGAATATCCACTCGTTGCCGAGGTCTGCGGTGATTTTTCCGAGCGATGTTTGCGTGTCTCCGACGAAGCTGTAGCTCAGCCTGCCCATGTTGTTGCCGGTGTACGCGTGATAGAAACCCGCTTCGCCTTCCAGCACGGTCTCGCCCCCGACGTGCCCTTGCTGCGCCAGCGCGACGGCGAGCATCGCGTTCCTGACCGCGGCGCCTTCACGCAGCAGACGCCCGCCGCTGCGCAAGCCTTCGAGATTGCTTGCTGCGAGGCTCGCGCAAAGCGCGATGCAGCTGTTCATCCGGTCCTCGGTCATGCGGAGGATTTTTCCGGCCGCGATCGCCGCACCGAAGATCCCGAACACGGGACTCGCATGAAAGCCGCGCGCCATCACGCTCGGAATGAAATCGGCGGCCATGCGTTCCATCGCTTCGTAGGCCGCAGCGACGCCTGTAATGAGCTCCTTGCCTGAAGCGCCCGCGGTCTCTGCGCCGATGAGCGCGGCAGGAATGATGCTCGTGCCAGGATGCGTGAGCATGCGGAACGAGTCGAGCTTGCCGCCCGACATCGCCATTTCGGAGTTCGCGAACGCGGCGCCGCCTTTCGTGACCGTCGTTCCGTAGACGACGAGCGTCGCGCCGTTCCGTGAGGTCGACTCCTCTTCCGTGACGAACTTGACGGCCTGCTTGCCCGAGGCCGTCTGCGAGCCGATCAGCATCGAGGCGATGTTGTGCAGCGTGACACCTTTCGCGCGATCGACGACTGCCGCGGGAAGATCTTCGTAGCGTAGAGCCGTAATCCACCGGGCGAGCTGTCTGCTGATCGAAGCCATCCTCTCCTCCATCTGTTCGCTTTTGATTGTGTCACACTGTGGTGACCGCAACGGCGGGGGAGATTGAACCGTATGCGATCCATCCTGGCTTGGGCGCTCGTGAATGCGCTTTTCGCGAGCTACTCGGCGGCACAGGGGCTGCCGGCGGCATATCCAACCAAGCCCATACGCATCATCGTGCCCTTCGCGCCCGGCGGTCCTGCCGACATGATCGCCCGCCCGGTAGGGCAGGCGCTCACTGAAAGCTGGGGCCAGCAGGTCATTGTCGATCACCGCGCCGGCGCGGGCGGAACGATCGGGGCGGAGCTTCTCGCGAAATCCGCGCCCGATGGCTACACCCTCATGATCACGACGCCCGGTATCGTCGCAGTGAGTCCCGCATTGCATGGCAAGCTTGGCTACGACACGTTGCGCGATTTCGCCGGTGTCACGAACGCGGTCACGTCGGCCAACATCATGGTCGTGCATCCAGCGCTGCCCGCGAGCTCGGTGACCGATCTCATTCGCATCGCACGCGCACGACCCGGGCAGATGACCTACGCGAGCGCGGGCAACGGATCCGCAAGCCATCTCGGCACCGAGATGTTCAAGAGCATGGCGAAAGTAAACATCGTGCACGTGCCGTATAAAGGCGCCGCGCCGGGCGTCATCGATCTCATCGGCGGTCACGTGCAGCTCATGATCATCGGTATCCCGGTCGC
>DASRIK010000554.1:0-4122 GCA_035650035.1 Burkholderiales bacterium
TCCCATACGATTCGATCAAGAGCTTCGCGCCGGTTTCGCTGCTCGTGACCGCGCCGCTCATCGTCTGCGTGACGAACTCGCTTCCGGTGAAAACACCCCGCGAGCTCGTGGAGCTCGCGAAAGCGAAACCCGGTCAGCTGACGTTCGCGTCGAGCGGCGTCGGAGCCGCCGCGCACCTCACGACGGAGCTGCTCATGCTCACCATGGGCATCAAGATGGTCCACGTGCCTTACAAGGGCACCCAACCCGCGCTGCTCGACCTCACCGGCGGGCAGGTACACGTCATGCTGGATACGCCCGGGTCGATGCTTCCGCACTCGCGCGCGGGCAAGATCCGGGCGATCGGCATGGCCTCTGAAAAGAGAGTGGCTGTCGCGCCCGAGCTTCCCACACTCGTCGAATCCGGCGTCAATGTCGTGGGGGGCACCTGGGTCGGCATACTCGCACCTGCCGGAACGCCGCGCGACGTCGTGAACGTGCTCAGCAAGGAAATGCAGGCTGCCGTGCGCAAGCCGGAACTGCGCGAGCGCTTCATCACGCTCGGTATCGATCCCGCGGGCAGCACCCCCGAGGAATTCACGACGTTCCTCAAGAACGAGGTCGACAAATGGGGCAAGGTGATCAAGGCGGCGAATGTGAAAGTCGAGTCGTGAGCGATGAAAAGCCAGATCATCGCCATGGGCGGCATGGTGTTGCCGCCGGAACTCGATAACCTGCTGCTCGTGAAGTATTTTCTGGAGCAGACCGGCCGCAGGAAGCCTAAGGTGCTGTTCGTCGGCACGGCGACGGGCGACGCGGAAGCAGCACGGCTGCGCTTTTACGCGGGATTCAGCCAGTTCGACTGCAAACCGACGCATCTCTCCTTTTTCGCGCGGACGCCTCGCGATCTGCAGGGACTGGTACTCGAGCAGGACGCGATTTTCGTGGGCGGCGGCAACACGCGAAGCATGCTCGCGGTGTGGCGCGACTGGGGCTTCGATGCGTGCTTGAAGATTGCATCGGACCGTGGCATCGTGCTCGGCGGTGGCAGCGCAGGCTCGATCTGCTGGTTCGAGCAGGGCGTGACCGATTCCATCGCTGGTCCGCTGACGCCTATGCGCTGCCTGGGATTTCTCGCCGGAAGTAACTGCCCGCACTACGACAGCGAACGTGAACGCCGCCCGACTTTTCGGAGGCTCATTGCGGGCCGCAACATCCCGGCCGGTGTCGCTGCCGACGACGGTGTCGCATTGCATTACATCGATGGTGAGCTCGCGCACGTGGTATCGAGCCGTCCGCGCGCGAAAGGTTATCGGGTCAGCGCTTCGGGTCGGCGTGCGATCGAGCGACGGCTCGCCACACGTTATCTAGGGAAAGCGAACCGCTGATGTTCTCTCACCTGCGACGCTGGTTCTCGTCCGCGAGGAGCGGCAGCAGCATGGCAGCGACCGGCGCCGAGGACGAGCGGCGCTTCCAGGAGATTCTCTATTCCGTCGTCAACAACGTCGTCGACGGCATCATCACGATCGACGAGCACGGGCGGATCGAGTCGTTCAATCTCGCGGCCGAGAAAATCTTCGGCTACTCGGCGCGCGAAGCGATCGGGCGAAACGTGAACATGCTGATGCCGGAGCCGTATCACAGCCGGCACGACAGCTATATCTCGAACTATCTCACCACCGGGCACGCGAAGATCATCGGAAGTGGCCGGGAGGTGCTCGGACGCCGCAAGGACCGTTCGACGTTCCCGATGGACCTTGCCGTCAGCGAGTTCGCGCTGGGCCCCAAGCGTTTCTTCACCGGCATCGTGCGGGACATCACCGAGCGTCAACGGCTGGAGGCGGAGCTGCGCACGCGCCTGCAGGAGCTTGCGGACGCCGAGGAACGCACGCGATCGGTGGTCGATCACGTCGTCGACGCGATTATCACCATTGACGCGCGGGGGGTGATCACGACTTTCAACCCGGCGGCGGAACGTATCTTCGGCTACGCCCGGGAAGAGGCGATCGGCCGCAACGTGAAGCTGCTCATGCCGGAGGCCGACCGTTCGCGGCACGACGGCTACATCGCGAACTACCTTCGCACCGGTCAGGCCAAAATCATCGGCATCGGCCGTGAGGTCACGGGGAAAAGAAAAGACGGCACCACTTTCCCGATGGAGCTCGCCATCAGCGAGTTCCATCTCGGCGATCAGCGCTTTTTCACGGGCATCGTGCGCGATATCACCGACCGCAAGCACCTGGAGTACGAGCTGCGCCGACGCCTGAATGAGCTCGCCGAGGCCGATCAGCGCAAAGACCAGTTCATCAGCCTGCTGGGGCACGAGCTACGCAATCCGCTCGCGCCGGTCAGCAATGGATTGCAGATCCTGCGTCGCTCGCAGGTGCAGCACGACGCGATCGGCCGTGTAGTCGGGATGATGGAGCGACAGGTCGGGCATATGGTGCGCCTGATCGACGACCTGCTCGACGTGAGCCGCATCACGAGCGGAAAGATCGAGCTACGACGCGAAATGGTGGAGCTCGCCGCACTCGTGCAGCAGGCGCTCGAGGCCGTGCGGCATGAAGTCGACGCCAAGCGCCAGATGCTCGCGCTGAAAAATCCCGATCAGCCGTTGCACATCTATGCGGATCCGGTGCGCGTGGCGCAGATCGTTACGAATCTCGTGAGCAACGCAAGCAAATACAGCGAACCCAGCTCGACCATCTGGGTGGCACTCGAAAAGGACCAGGCAAACGCGGTCATCCGGGTGAAGGATCAGGGTATCGGTATACCTCCCGACAAGCTTGAATCGATATTCGAGATTTTCGTGCAGATCGACCCGTCCATCGAGCGCCGGCAAGGCGGGCTCGGGTTAGGCCTGATGCTCGTCAGGAGCCTCGTCCAGCTGCACGGAGGATCGGTGAGCGCACATAGCGATGGCCCCGGTCGCGGCAGCGAATTCACCGTGTCGCTGCCGCTCATGGCGACGCAGAACGGCGAACGCGAGGCAGATGAAGGAGCCATGCCAATGGAGGAGCGCAAGAAAGTTCTCATCATCGACGACAACACGGATGGTGCGGATTCGCTCGCCGCGTTGCTGAAAATGATCGGTCACGACGTTGCGACGTTGTACGGAGGCGAATCAGCCGTCGACGAAGTCGCGCGTTTCGGGCCCGATGTGATTCTCTGCGACATCGGCATGCCGGGTATGAGCGGGCTCGACGTCGCGAAGCAGCTCCGGACCGTGTTCAAGGGAAAGCGCTTTACGCTGATCGCCGCGACGGGCTATGGACGTCCGGAAGACGTCGCGAATGCGAAGAACGCGGGGTTTGACGCGCACCTGGTGAAGCCGGTGGATCTGAATCAGCTCGAAGCGGCGATTCGTGCGGCCCCCCTCGCCGACGTGCATTCGAGCTGAAGTCTCTATACTCTGCCGTGCATCTGGAACGCCCCATGGTTCCACCGCAGGTTCTCCGATCGCCGCGCGAAACCTTGATACCGGCTCGTTTAAAATGGCGTTTTGTCTGCCCGATTCCATGCGCGCACCCGAAAAATCTCCAGGGCGAGCCCATTTGCCTTCACACAAAGAGCCGCCGGCCGTTTCGAACTTCATACGCCAGATCATCGAAAGCGATCT
The DNA here is from genome assembly GCA_035650035.1 of Burkholderiales bacterium. Taxonomy (GTDB): domain Bacteria; phylum Pseudomonadota; class Gammaproteobacteria; order Burkholderiales; family SG8-41; genus JAQGMV01. Next base: position 3,599 of record DASRIK010000554.1, read on the forward strand.
TGCGAGTGGAAAGTTCGCGGGACGTCGCTGGGCGGGCTGTCCAGGTCCTGCGTCCGTTCAGCGCGATGCGCCACCCGATCCGGCGCGCATCCGCACACGTTTTCCCCCGGAGCCGAATGGCTACCTGCATATCGGCCACGCCAAATCGATTTGTCTGAACTTCGGGCTCGCTCTCGATTACGCCGGGGCGTGTCACATGCGCTTCGACGATACGAACCCCGAGAAGGAAGAGCAGGAGTACGTCGATTCGATTGTGGAAGCGGTGCGCTGGCTCGGGTTCGACTGGGGTCCGCATCTTTATTACGCCTCCGACTATTTCGATTTCATGTACGAGGCGGCCGAATACCTGATCCAGGCCCGGCACGCGTACGTTGACGAGCAAAGCGCGGACGAAATTCGCGCGGGCCGCGGCACGTTGACCGAGCCCGGCACGGACAGTCGCTGGCGTGATCGCCCAATCGAGCAGTCGCTTGCGCGCCTTCGCGAAATGCGGGCAGGCCGCCACGCCGACGGCAGCATGGTGC
>DASRIK010000555.1:0-12489 GCA_035650035.1 Burkholderiales bacterium
GCCGAGGAAGCGCTTGCCGAAGGTGCATATCGAGACCTGACGGCGGTCCTAGCTCAACAGCCGCCCTGGTCGGAGCCGCCGATCCTGCTTCTTTCCGAGCGCGGTGCCGATTCGACCGTCATCACCGAGGCGCTGGAAAGCCTCGGCAACGTAACGGTGCTCGAGCGGCCCACGCGCGTGCCAACGCTGGTGAGCGCAGTACATAGCGCGCTGCGGTCCCGCAATCGACAGTACCAGATCCGCTCCCATATCGCCGAGCGCGAGCGCTACGCTGAGGCTCTGCGCGCGGCCGACCGGCGCAAGGACGAGTTCCTTGCGACGCTCGCGCACGAGCTGCGCAATCCGCTGGCGCCGATGAGGACGGCCATCGAGATCATGCGCGTCGCGCCGCGCAGCGAGGCGGCATGCGAACAGGCGCGGGCCGTGCTCGAGCGGCAGCTCAAGCAGATGACTCGGCTCATCGACGATCTGCTCGACCTCTCGCGCATCAGCCACGGCAAGCTGGAGCTCAGGCGCGAGCATGTGAGCCTGCGCGCAATCGTCGACAGCGCGGTCGAAATGACCCGTCCGGTGTTCGAAGCACAGGAACACCGGCTCGAGATCGATCTGCCGCCGGAGCCTGTGTATCTGAACGCCGACCCCACACGGCTGTCGCAGGTGTTCTGCAATCTGCTGAACAACGCGGCGAAATACACCGATCGCGGCGGAACGATTCGCCTTTCCGCGAGACGCGATGGTGATCACGCGCTCGTGCGCGTGAGCGACAACGGCGTCGGTATCGCGCGCGAGGACCTGCAGCGCGTTTTCGAGATGTTCACGCAGGTGGGTCGCTCGATGGAGCAGTCCCGCGGCGGCCTCGGCGTCGGGCTCGCGCTCTCGCAATGGCTCGTGCGGCTTCATGGCGGCACGATCCATGCGCACAGCGACGGCGTCGGGCATGGCAGCGAATTCACGGTTCGTCTGCCGACTGCCGCTACTACTTCGCGCGAGCACGGTTCGCGTGACAGCAGGATGGAAGGGTCACGCATATCCGGCCGCCGGGTGCTGATCGTCGACGACAATCGCGACTTTGCGGACAGTCTCGCGGCCGTGCTGCGGCTCGCGGGGAACGAAGTCTGCGTAAGTTACGACGGCCTCGAGGCTGTCGGCGCCGCAGGCATGTGGCGGCCGGACGTCGTGCTGCTCGACATCGGGCTGCCGCTTCTGAACGGTTACGATACGGCGCGCCGCATACGCGATACGCTCGGAAAACGTAATCCGCTGCTGGTAGCGATTACCGGCTGGGGACAGGAAGAAGACCGCCGCCGCTCTCGTGCAGCCGGGTTCGATCATCACCTCGTGAAGCCGATCGATCCAGCCGAGCTCACGACCTTTCTTGACTCGGCGCTCGCCGCGAGAGAAGTAAGCTCGCGGCCAAATGCCGCTCCGCGGACGACCGCCGCCGAAACCCCGGCAGTCGAGTAGCACTACTTCAGCGTACGTGCGAAAACCCCCGCGTCCGACGCGGCGGCCGATCTGCAGAAAGCGCGGCCGGCGTGTACCGGCCGCGCAACTGCATAAACGTTACTTGGTCGACGAAGAAGCTGCGCCGCCGGGACCGCTCGAGGCCGCCGATCCGCCGCTCGTGCCGCCGCTGCTGGCAGCCGCCCCGCCGGATCCGCCGCTCGACATGGCTCCGCTGCCCGTTCCACCCGTCGCGCCCGACGCACTGCTATCGGTGCTCGAGCTGGCGCTCGAGCTCGGGCTGCTGGGCGTCGTGCTCGAAGACGACGAGGACGAGCCGCCGGGCACGATGATCGTTTCCCGTTTCTCTGTCGTCGAAGACGACGCCGACCCGCTGGGGGCTGCTGCGCCGCCCCCCGGCACTACCGTCGTTGTCTCTTTCCGCTCGCACGCGGAAAACGCCAGGGCACTCACCAGAATCACTACACAACTGCCAAGCTTCATATCCACGCTCTTCTCCTCTGAGTTCGTTGCAGGGTGCAACACCGGGTTAGCAAGCACCATGCCGACGAGGCATCGTGCTGTCCGTCATAGCCGCTCGATTGGCGAAAACCGCGCGATCAGCTCGCGCTGACCGAACCGCTGCTCGAGCGTCCTGCGATAGTCTGCCCACCAATTTCGATCGATCGTCTCGACCATCACTTCGCACATCACGATCTCGTCCTCGTCGACGTTGCCGCTTTCCTCTTTCCACGTTCCCTGCCCCGGTGAACGGAAAAATGCAGTGACGCCGCCGTACTTCTGGGTGAGCTCATCGCGCAGCTGCGCAAAGCGTTCACGCGGCACCCGCTGCCCCGCGTTGTCATAAAGCGGCAGTAGCAGCTGAACGAGGAACATCGGGCGGGATCAACGCCGCGCCTGGTCGCCGTCCGGCTCGATTTCCTCGAGCACCAGGGCTGAAATGCTTTCGATGTGGTCCGGCCTGATGTCGTTGTTGTCGCGCGCCTCCGGATCGCGACCCCGCAATGTGCTGGCCATGTGAGTCTCCTTGTAGCAGACGGCCGCAAAGTGCGTGCCTGGTGTAGGTACGGGCACAGGGGTTGCTCCACGGCACTGATCTGTAAGAGAAATTCATGATATGAAAACCCCTGATGGAGAAAATCTCTCTGTATGGCTGGCGACTGCAGAGCTGCAGCAGCCGGCCCCGCTGACCGGAACCGAAGAAGCCGAGGTGTGTATCGTCGGTGCGGGTATCGCGGGGATCACGACGGCATACATGCTCGCGCTCGCCGGGAAGTCGGTTGTCGTGATCGACGACGGCGCGATCGGCTCGGGCGAGACGCACCACACGACGGCGCACCTCGTGAACGCGCTGGACGACCGCTATTTCGAACTGGAGAGATTCCACGGCGCGCGCGGTGCGAAGCTCGCTGCGAGCAGCCACACCGCCGCCATAGACACAATCGAGGAGATCGTCGGTCGCGAGAATATAGGGTGCGATTTCGAGCGCGTCGACGGCTATCTTTTCGTGCCGCCCGGAGAGTCTCCCGACATCCTCACGCGAGAGCTCGCAGCCGCGCAACGCGCGGGCGTAGAGGTCGAATATGTCGAGCACGTGCCGCTCGAGTTCTATGAGTTCGGTCCGGCGCTTCGATTCACGCAGCAGGCGCAGTTTCACGCCATCAAATACCTGAACGGCCTCGCAGACGCCGTGAAGGGCCTCGGCGGGCGCATGTACGGCCAAACGCACGCGACCAAGATCGAAGACGGAGCGCGGCCGCGCGTCGTCACCGCGACAGGCGCCGAAATCCGCGCGGGCGCGATCGTCGTCGCGACGAACACGCCCGTGAACGATCGCGTCACGATCCACACGAAACAGGCGCCGTATCGCACGTACGTGATCGCAGCGCGCGTGCCGTCGCAATCGATACGGCATGTGCTCTTGTGGGATACGCCGGATCCATATCATTACGTGCGATTGCAGCCCGCGAATGGAAACCGTTCACACGAATTTCTGATCGTCGGCGGAGAGGATCACAAAACGGGCCAGGCCGACGACTTCGAGGCGCGCTTCGCAGCGCTCGAACAGTGGACACGCGAGCGCTTTCCGATGGTCGAAGACGTGCCGCTGCGATGGTCGGGGCAAGTGATGGAGCCGGTGGACGGCCTCGCTTTCATCGGACGCAATCCCGGCGAGCACAATGTCTACATCGCGACCGGCGACTCCGGCAACGGCATGACCCACGGAACGATTGCCGGGCTCCTCCTGAGCGACCTCATTGCCGGACGCGACAACGAGTGGGCGACACTCTACGATCCCGCGCGCAAATCACTTCGCGCGGGCTTCGAATACGCGCGGGAGAACCTGAATGTGGCCGGGCAATACGCCGACTACGTGACGCCCGGCGACGTGAAGCGTGTCGAAGATATCGCACCCGGTGACGGTGCGATCGTGCGCCGCGGATTCCGGCAGGTCGCAGCGTATCGCGACGAAAGGGGCGCGCTGCACGAGCATTCGGCAGTGTGTACGCATCTCGGCTGCATCGTGGCGTGGAACGGGACGGAGCAGAGCTGGGACTGCCCCTGCCATGGATCGCGCTTCGACAAGCTCGACGGTCATGTTCTGAACGGCCCCGCGATCGTGGGGCTCAGGCCGGCGGGCGAGTGACCGGCGGCCGGTTCGTGACCCGGCCTACGTCGTAGAATTCGCTACCCGTCACCCCTCACTCCTCACTGTGTCTGTAGATCTCGTCATCCAGGGTCTCGACGTCGAAACATCGGACCTGAAACGGCTTGCGAAGCTTTCCGGCGCGAGCGGGATAGAGCAGCTCGATGCGCGCGCGTTCAGGCTCCGGGGAGGAGAGCCCGCCGCCGGCATCGAAGAGCTCTGCGCGGAGCATGAGCTCGACTGCGCCTTCGTGCCGCGGGAGCGCGGGCTCGCGGACTTCCGTCTTCTCGTGATGGACATGGATTCGACGCTCATCACGATCGAGACCGTCGACGAGCTTGCCGACATGGTGGGACTCAAGAATGAGGTGGCGGCAATCACGGCGCAGGCGATGCGCGGTGAGATCGAATACAACGAGAGCCTCGAGCGCCGTGTAGCGCTGCTTGCGGGCCTCGAAGAGCACGCGCTCCAGCGCGTTTACGACGAGCGCCTCAAGCTCTCGCCGGGGGCTGAAATCCTGCTGAAGCGCACGCAGGCGCTTGGTATCAAGACGCTCCTCGTCTCAGGCGGTTTCACTTACGTCACCGACCGGCTGAAGACGCGGCTCGGGCTCGACCACTGTCATTCGAACGTGCTCGAAATCGCGGACGGCAGGCTGACCGGCAAAGTACTGGGCGCGATCGTGAACGCCGAAGGGAAACGGGAAGCGCTGATCAGGATGCGAGACGAGCTGGGCATCACGCGCGAGCGCATCATCGGCATCGGAGACGGCGCGAACGATCTCAAGTTCATGGCTGAAGCCGGTGTGAGTGTTGCCTATCACGCGAAGCCCGTCGTACGGCAACACGCGACGCACGCGATCAACTACGTGCACCTCGACGGCGTCCTCCACCTGTTTAATCAGTAAACGGGCCGCTTCACAGTATCCAGCAGCTGAAACGGCATCCACGTGCCGTTTCCTTCGCGGCACATGCCGTAGCGGAAAGGCGTGGCGTTACGCCCGGGCGTGGCGAAGCGCAGATCGTGGAACCATACGCAGCGCTCCGGATTGCCGCCATCGACCGCAAGCACCGCGGGGTACGCGGCAAACCAGCGGAAAAACTCGAAACCGGGCTGCGCGAAGGCTTCGCGCGCCAAAGCAGCGTCCTCCGGACGTGCGCCGTACCGCTCGACGCTCACCCACTCGGCCTTGCCGCGCGGCCGGTATGCGGCGTCGAGCCGCTCGACGAAGCCGGCGCGTTCGTCAGGCGCGGCCGGCACGTGCTTTCTGATGAGATTTATGTGAGCGAACCGGTATCGCTCCGGGTCCTCGACGACGACCGTCCAGTTGAACGGCGAGACCGGACGCGGCTGTGCCGTCACCATCGCCTGCTGGATTCCCTGCGCCCGTGCGTACTCTTCGCCGAAGTCGATCGCCTGTTGCCGAAGGAGAACCTGCAGTCCCACATAGCCGGCGAGCGCGGCAAGGCCTACAGCTGCAGGTACGCGCGACGAGCGCCAGATCGCAGATGCGAGCAAGCCGACAAGAATGATTCCCGTGAACCACAGATCGATGATGAACGTCGCCGACAGCGCAAAGCGCGCGTCCGACAGCGGCGCGAATATCATCGTCCCGAAAGACGTGATCAGATCGCCGACGATATGCGCAGCAACGCCTGATGCCGTGATGCCGAGATACGCTCGCCATGACGGTTTTCGGCGCCAGATGAGCGCGAAAATGAAGGAGAGCAGGACGGCCCACACCGGCAGCATGAGCAGCGAATGCGTAATGCCGCGATGGTGGTACAGATACGCAAGCGGAGAGAGATAGCTCGTTACGAAATCGAGATCCGGGAAAGCCGCCGCCAGTGCGCCGACGAACACGCGACGCCGGAGGGGCAGTGTTTCATCGGTTTGGTGGCGCGGCGCGGTCGCGCGTGCGAGCAGCGCTCCGGAGAGCGCGTGAGTCAACGTATCCATCGAGAGTGCCTCTTAATCCCAGCGGTCGTCGCGGACCTGGATCTCCCCGCCGCATACACGCACCGGAAATGTCGCTGTCGGCTCGTATGCCGGCGCGGTGAGCGCTTCGCCGGTCCGTATGCAGAAGCGGGCGCCGTGCCGGGGACACACGATTTCATCACCTTCGACCTGACCACCGGTCAACTGGCCGCCATCGTGTGTGCAGACGTCTTCGATCGCGTAGAGCCCGCCGTCGATGTTGAAGACGACGACTTGCGTTCCATCGAGATCGGCCTTGCGCCACTGCCCGGGGGAAAGCTCGCTTTCCCGGGCCACCGCCACCCAATCGCTCACACCGCAACCACTTCGATATCGGGCTCGATCTGGCGAACAAGGCTTTCGATGCCGGCGAGCGTGCCGGAGAGCGAGCTCGGACAGCTGCCGCACGCGCCCTGGTAGTGCACGGTGAGCTGATTTCCGGAGAGGCCGAGCACGTACAGGTCCCCGCCGTCGCCCTGAAGGTAGGGCCGCACCTGCTCGTCGAGGATTTCGTTGATCTTGTCGAGCCGCTCGCGATCGGCTTCACTCAGCTCCGCCATCTCCGGCATCGCTTCGGCCGCCGTTTGCAAAGACTGCTCGTCGGCAGCCGGCGCCTCGCGTACCGGCGGCGCGAGCTTACGCAGGAGCTCGGGCCAGTCCGCCTGCCCGTCCTGCGTAACGGTGAGCCAGTGATCGACATAGAAAACGTTCGTCACATGCTCCACGTCGAACAAAGCCGCTGCGAGCGGATCCCCCGCCGCCTGGGCGGCATTGTCGTACGAGCGCGTGATACCCCAGGTCAGCGGCTCCCTGAGGATGAACTTCATCGCGTTCGGATTCGGCGTCGGTTCTATTTCTGCGATCTTCGGCATGATGGTTATGCGACGCCCCCCGGCGTCTCGGCCTGCATCGGATCGTCGTCGCTTTCGGTGGAAGTCGTGCCGAGCGCGTTGAACGCCGCGTGCAGCGTATGCCACGGCAGGATTGCGCATTTGACCCGCGTCGGCAGGTCGCGCACCCCCGCGAAAACCGTCAGGCGTCCGAGCCGATGCTGCTCTTTCGCGGTGTCGAGCTTCCCGGTGGCCATGTCACGGAACTCGCGGATCAGCGTTTCGGCATCGCTTCTCGGTTTGCCTTTCACGGCAGCAGTCATCATGGATGCGGACGCCTTGCAGATCGCGCACGACTCGCCCTCAAAAGCGATCGCCGCGACGGTGTCGTCCTGCAGCTTCACGTCGAGCTGCAGCCGGTCGCCGCACAGCGGATTCACTCCCTCGGCGTGGTGCGTCGCGTCCGCCAGCGTCCCCCAGTTCCGCGGCTTGCGGTTGTGGTCGAGGATCACTTCCTGATAGAGCTGTCTGGTGTCCATTCTCAAAAACGTAAACGGGTGTTTTCAGGCGCGATTACTCGTTCACGCAGTAAAAAGTTTTTGCACTTTCTTTATCGCGGCGACGAGCGCATCCACCTCGTCGTGCCTGTTGTAGAACGCGAAAGACGCACGGCAGGTCGCAGGCACCTTGAAGCGCTGCATCACCGGCTGAGCGCAGTGGTGCCCGGTGCGTATCGCGACGCCCTCTTCGTTGAGCAGAGTCCCCACGTCGTGCGGATGCACACCGTCGACGGCGAACGACAGCACGGCGGCTTTGCGCTCCGCGGTGCCGATGATACGCACGCCCGGCGTCGCGTTCACGAGCTCCGTTGCGTGGGCCAGCAGATCCGTCTCGTGTGACGAAATGGCATCCAGTCCGAGTCCGCTCACGTAATCGAGCGCGGCGCCGAGCGCGATCGCGGCCATGATCGGCGGGGTGCCCGCTTCGAACTTGTGCGGGATCGTGTTGTACGTGGTCTTCTCGAACGTGACGGACAGGATCATGTCGCCGCCGCCTTTGAAAGGCTGCATCCTTTCGAGCAGCGAAGCCTTGCCGTACAGAATACCGATCCCGGTCGGACCGCAGATCTTGTGGCCCGAAAATACGTAGAAATCGCAGTCGAGATCCTTCACGTCCACCGGCATGTGCGGGGCCGCCTGCGCACCGTCGATCAGCACCGGCACGCCGTGCGCATGCGCCGTCGCGATCATGTCCTTCACCGGATTGATCGTGCCGAGCGCGTTCGACACGTGCGTGAGCCCGACGAGCTTCGTCCGCGGCGTAAAGAGCTTCCGATACTCGTCGATCAGGACCTCGCCGCGATCGTCGATCGGAACGACCCGTATCTTCGCGCCTTTTTCCTGCGCGACCATCTGCCACGGCACGATGTTCGAGTGATGCTCGAGCGTGGTGAGGATGATTTCGTCGCCTTCACCGATGAACTTGCGGCCGTAACCATGCGCGACCAGATTGATGCCGTCGGTCGTTCCGCTGGTGAAAATGATCTCGCGCTCTTCGGGCGCGTTGAGAAACCTCTGTGCCTTGTGCCGGGCCGCCTCGTATTCCGCGGTGGCCTTCTCGGAGAGGTAGTGCACGGCACGGTGAATGTTCGCGTGCTCGCTCGTCTGGTACTGCGCGATCCGGTCGATCACCGCGCGCGGCATCTGGCTCGAAGCCGCGTTATCCAGAAAGACGAGCGGCCGCCCGTTCACCTGGAGATCGAGGATCGGGAAGTCCTTTCTCACGCGGGCCACATCGAGCGGGGTGGCGCCGTGTAATGCTGCTTTATCGATGGCAGTCATGGTGTCGAGCTCTCGATCAGGCGGCGGCGCCGGTCTGCGCCATCACGGTACGCTCCAGCCGCCCCACGACGGACGGCACCGGTATGCGCTCGATGACGGAAGCACCGAACGCGTACGTCAGCAGGTTCCGTGCAGCCCGTTCCGGAAGGCCACGGCTCCGCAGATAGAAAAGCTGCTCGGCGTCGAGTTGCCCCACCGTGGCGCCGTGAGCGCATTTGACGTCATCCGCGAAGATTTCGAGTTGCGGCTTCGTGTCGACCGTCGCTTTGTCGGAAAGGAGCAGGTTACGACTTTCCTGGGCAGAGTCGGTGAGTTGAGCCCCGGGACGCACCAAGATCTTGCCGTTGAAAACCGCGTGTGCCGCGCCGTCCACGATCGTCTTGTGCAATTGTGCGCTGCGGCCGTTCGGCTTCGCGTGATCGATCAGCGTGTGCGTATCTGCAAGCTGCCGATTCGATATGAGCGCCAGCCCGTCGATTTCAGCGTTCGCGCCCTCTGCGTTGAGACCGATGTTGAGCTCGTAGCGGGAGAGGCGTGCACCCAGCGTGATCGTCTGCGAAACGTAGGTCGCATCTTTCGCGATGGCCGCGGTGCAGCTCGCGATGTGGAATGCCCGTCCGCTCTCGCGCTGCAGCTTGATATGCCGCAGCCGTGCTTCACTCGCGACGTTCACTTCCGTCAGTGCATTGGTGAAGTAAACGTCCTCGGAAAGCGCGACATACTCCTCGATAACCGTGCACTCGCATTGAGCTTCTGCAAGCACGATGCAGCGCGGATACTGCGCGGTATCTGCTTGCGTTGCGATGAACAGCAGATGTACGGGCTTCGCACAGGCAGCGCCTTTACCGATCAGCACCACGGCGGCGTCTCGCAGATGCGCGGTGTTGAGCGCGGCAAAAACGTTGCCGTCGACGGACGCGATGCGGGCGAGATACGGCTCCAGGCGCTGTGCCTCCGTCTTGAGGGCGGCCGTGAGCGACGTGACACGCGCTCCGGACGCCGCCTCCGATTCGACGGAGAGCTCGGGTGCGAAATGCCCGTCCACGAAAACCAGCCGCGCGCCCGCTTCGGGGACGACGCATGGCTGAACCGTTTCGGCTGAAACCGCACCGCGAGAAGGGTTTGCCGGCCGGAGCTGAAGCCGCGTGAGCTGCGTGAGGTCGGTGAAACGCCAGTCCTCGTCGCGCGTCGTGGGTACCGAAAGCGCGTTCGCGCGCTCGAGCGCGGCGCCGCGCCGCTCGTTCAGCCACGGGTGCGGCGTCGTTGCGAGCTCGCGCGTGCCCGTGAGCAGCGATTCGATGTAAGGATGAACGGCGGTCGTGCTCATGGTTATGCCGTCACCGATTTGTATTCGTCCACGACCCAGTCGTAGCCGCGATTTTCGAGCTCCAGCGCAAGCTCCTTGCCGCCGGTCTTGATGATGCGTCCGCCCTGCATGACGTGGACGTAGTGCGGAACGATGTAATTCAGCAGTCGCTGATAGTGCGTCACCAGCACGAACGCGTTGTCGGGTCTCAGCAGGCCGTTCACGCCATTTGCCACCACGCGGAGGGCGTCGATGTCGAGGCCGGAATCGGTTTCATCCAATATGGCGAGCTTGGGCTCCAGCGCCGCAAGCTGCAGGATCTCGTTCCTCTTCTTCTCGCCGCCGGAAAAACCTTCGTTCACGCTCCGATCGAGAAAAGCCGGATCCATCTCGAGGAGCTTCATTTTTTCGCGGATGAAGTCGTCGAACTCCAGCGGATCGAGCTCGTCCTTACCGCGCGCGGAGTGCACCGTGTTGTACGCGAGCCGCAGGAACGCGCTGTTCGTGACGCCCGGTATTTCAACGGGGTACTGGAAACCGAGGAATATCCCGGCGCGGGCTCGCTCTTCCGGCGGCAGGGTGAGAAGATCGCGGCCTTCGAAGAGCACCGTCCCGCCCGTCACTTCGTACGCAGGATGGCCGGCAAGCACTTTCGCGAACGTGCTCTTGCCCGAGCCGTTCGGCCCCATGATCGCGTGGATCTCACCTTCGCGAACGACGAGGTCGATGCCTTTGAGGATAGGCACCCCCGCGACGTTCGCGGTGAGGCCACGCACTTCCAGTAACGTCTTGCCTGTTCCCATCATCCCACACTGCCTTCGAGCTTGAGGCCGAGAAGCTTCGTCGCTTCGACTGCGAACTCCATCGGCAATTGCTGGAACACGTCCTTGCAGAAGCCGTTGATGATCATCGACACCGCCTCTTCGGTACCGATCCCGCGCTGCCGGAAATAAAACAGCTGGTCCTCGCCGATCTTGGACGTCGTCGCTTCGTGCTCCACGATCGCCGTCGGGTTGTTCACCTGGATATAGGGGAACGTGTTCGCCGCGCATCGGCTGCCGATCAGCATCGAGTCACACTGCGAATAGTTGCGCGCCCCCCCCGCTTTCGAGCCGATTTTCACGAGACCGCGGTAGCTGTTGTTCGACTGCCCGGCCGAGATCCCTTTACTGACGATCGTGCTGCGCGTGTTCTTCCCGAGGTGCACCATCTTCGTTCCGGTGTCGGCCTGCTGATGGTGATTCGTGAGCGCGACCGAGTAGAACTCGCCGATCGAGTTATCGCCCAGCAACACGCACGAGGGATACTTCCACGTGATCGCCGAGCCGGTCTCGACCTGCGTCCAGGAAATCTTCGAGCTCACGCCTTTGCAGAGGCCGCGCTTGGTCACGAAGTTGTAAATACCGCCTACGCCTTTCTCGTCACCGGCGTACCAGTTCTGCACCGTCGAATACTTGATGTCCGCGCGGTCGAGCGCCACCAGCTCGACAACGGCCGCATGCAGCTGGTTCGTATCGAACTTGGGCGCCGTGCAGCCTTCGAGATACGACACCGCAGCGTCTTCCTCCGCGATGATGAGCGTGCGCTCGAACTGCCCCGACTCTTCCGTATTGATGCGGAAGTACGTCGAGAGCTCCATCGGGCACTTCACGCCTCTCGGGATGAAGACGAACGAACCGTCGGTAAACACCGCGGAATTGAGCGCTGCATAGTAGTTGTCCCCCGGCGGCACGACGCTGCCCATGTACTGCCGGACGAGATCCGGATGGTTATGCACCGCTTCCGAAATCGAGCAGAAAATGATGCCGACCTTCGCGAGCTTTTCCTTGTAGGTCGTCGCGACCGACACCGAGTCGAAGATGACGTCAACCGCGACGCCGGCGAGCTTCGCGCGCTCGTTCATCGGGACGCCGAGCTTCTCGAACGTGCGGAGCAGCTCCGGATCGACTTCGTCCATGCTCTGCTTTTTCTTCGCCTTGGGCGCCGAGTAGTAGTGGATGTCCTGGAAGTCGATCTTCGGGTACTTCACGTTCGGCCAGCGCGGCTCTTCCATGGTGAGCCAATGGCGGTAAGCCTTCAGCCTGAACTCGAGCAGCCACTCGGGCTCGTTCTTCTTCGAGGAAATGATACGCACGACCTCTTCGCTGAGACCGCGCGGGATGTCATCGCGTTCGACGTCTGTGAAGAAGCCGTACTTGTACTCGCGGTTGGCAAGATCCTGAATGACCTCAGTCGAGGTGCTCATTTTCCAAAGTCCTCGCGGACGCTGAAGGAGACTCCACAGCCGCAGGTCGCGGTCGCGTGTGGGTTGTTGAAGGTGAATCCCTTGCTCAGCAGGCTGGTGTCGTAATCGAGCACCGACCCGTCGAGCACTCGAAGGCTCCGCGGATCGACGTATACCCTGGCTCCGCCGTCGCCTTCGAA
>DASRIK010000556.1:0-3341 GCA_035650035.1 Burkholderiales bacterium
ATCTGCACTCAGCAGCTCGGCCTCACTTACGAGCCGCTGGTAAAAGCCACAGGGTTCATCGGCCAGGCGACGATCCCGGTCACGCTGTTCGTGCTCGGGATGACGATACCGTGGCGAAACCTCGTGCCTCGCCCGGAGATACTTTCCGCCGCAGCGGTGAAGCTTCTCGCAACGCCCGTGATCGTCTGGTGCGCGGCGCGCCTGCTGTTCTCGCAGCCGGGGGAGGCGCAGTACGCTTCCGTCGTCGAAGCCGCCACTCCGCCGATGCTGACGGCTTTGCTGCTGGCGGACCGCTTCCGTCTCGATTCGGCAGCGACAGCGCTGCTCATCGGCTGGGCGACGATACTGTTCTGGATCACGCTGCCGCTTATCATGGCCCTTGGCCTGATCCGGTAACCGGTAGCCTCATTACTCCTTGCGCCCACCCCCCTCACTCTTTGCGCCAGCCCCGTCACTTTTTTGCATCAGGAGAGCAGCATGAGCTTCACCCAAATCCCGTCCGCGACCCCGCGCCTCACGCGCTCCGAGCTTGTCGTGCCCGGTGCGACCCCGGCGCTGTTCGAAAAAGGGGTCCGCTCGGCGGCGGACGTCATCATCCTCGACCTGGAGGACGCAGTCGCACCGGATGACAAGGCAAGCGCGCGCAAGAACGTGGTCGCGGCGCTGAACGAGCTCGACTGGGGCCGCAAGACGGTTGCCGTCCGTGTGAACGGACTCGATACGGCGTATATGTACCGCGACGTGATCGACCTCGTCGAAAGCTGCCCGAGACTCGATCTGCTGGTGATCCCCAAGGTGGGCGTCGCGGCCGATGTTTACGCGCTGGACATGCTGGTCACTCAAATCGAGCAGGGGCTCGGGCGCGAGAAGCGCCTCGGGTTCGAAGTGCTCATCGAGACGGCGCTGGGACTCGCGAACGTCGAAGCGGTCGCGCAGTCGAGCCGCCGCCTGGAAGCGATGGCTTTCGGCTCGGGCGATCTCGCCGCATCACTGGGCGTGCGAACCACGACCATCGGGGGGCTTCATCCGGATCACGGCGTGCTGAGCGAAAGCGACGCCGCGGGGCAGCGCGTTTTTCACCAGACGGACCTCTGGCACGCCGCGCAGACGCGCATGCTCGTCGCGTGTCGCGCCTACGGCCTGCGTCCGATCGACGGCGTTTACGGAGATATCAAGGACACGGCGGGCTTCATGTCGGCTTCGAAACGTGCGGCGACGCTCGGCTTCGACGGCAAGTGGGTGATCCATCCGACGCAGATCGCACCGGTTAACGAAGTCTTCACGCCGGCCGGAGAGGAAATCGTGCGCGCCCGCCGCATTGTCGAAGCGATGGAGCAGGCGGCACGAGAGGGCAAAGGCGCAGTGCAACTCGACGGACGGCTCGTCGACGTCGCCAACATCCGGATGGCGGAAAATCTCTTGCGTAAAGCAAGCGCCATCGCGCAGTCAAGCTGACACGTCGTAGGAGGCACTTTAGCTTTCCACGAGCAGCATGCTTCATGTCACAATGCCGCACTCTCTCGAAGCGGCTGAACCTCCAGTACGTCCGCTCGCGGAGAAAACCTCTCCCTCCGCTATGAACGTCATGGCCGCACCCGGCGCCGCGAATACCAATCGCGCGGAGTCCATTTCCGCCGAGCAGGTCCGCCATCTCTATCGCCTCTCGGTTCCGGCGTACCTCGGTTCTGTGCTGTCCGCGGTCATCGTGCTTGGCGCGCTGCGCGACGTCGTTCCGGCATGGCCGCTGCTCTGGTGGGCACTTGCGGTCTGCGCTGTGACGGGCGCGCAATATGTCCTCTATCGCGCGTTCGTGAAGCGCGGTCCGACGGCTGCGGAGTCGCGCCGATGGTGCTCTTATTTCCTGCTCGGCACCGTCTCAAGCGCTTTGCTCTGGGGCGTGCTCGGGTCAGTGCTGTACCCGGGAGGCTCGATGCCCCACGAGTTTCTCGTCATGTTGACGAACGCCGCCCTCGTTCTGCTCGGCGTGCTCGTCCTCGCGCCGATTCCGCGCGCGTTTCTGGCGTTCCTCATTCCGTCGATGCTTCCGTTGATTCCGACGGTGTACCTGCAGGGCTCCACGATCCACTACTCTCTCAGCCTGCTACTCCTTGCTTTCGTCGTCGTGATGCTTGCAGCGGGCCCGCGCATTTCGGCCACGATCCAGGAGGCGATCGCAAAGCAATTCGAGAACAACGACCTCCTTGCACGCCTCTCGGAAACGCATGCTGCATCGCGGCAGGCCAATCTGCAGCTCAATGAGCAGGTCTACACGCAGCGGGTCACCGCAGAACAGCTGAGGCAGGCTTCGCAAAAGTTGGCCGCGATGATCGAAGCCTCACCGCTCGCGATCGTCGCGAACGATGTCGAAGGCCGCATCGAAAGCTGGAATTCCGCCGCCGAGCGAATTTTCGGCTGGAAGCAGGAGGAGGTTCGCGGCGGCCCCGCGCCGTATTACGTGCCGGGCACGGAGGGTGACCGGGATGCGCTTCGCGGCAGCATACTGAAGGGCGAGACGATTTCCGGCGTCGAAGCGGTCCGGATGCGCAAGGACGGCACGGCGATCGACGTGAGCCTCTCCGCGGCCCTCGTCCACGACATCGCCGGACGCCCGACGGGCTATCTCGTAATGATGGCCGACATCACCGAGAGGAAGCGCGTGCAGAAGCAGCAGACCGCGATCGCGCGCATCACGATGCTGCTTTCCGAGGCTCACACGGTCGAGGAAGCGATTCCGCGCGTGATCGAAACCGTCTGCGATTCGTTTGGTTTCGTTTACGGAGCGCGCTGGGTCCTCGACAAGCAGAACCTTCTGCTGCGCTGCGCGGAAACGTGGGGTCTCACGCTGCCGGAAATCAGCGTGTTTCGGGAGTACTCGAAAGGCCGTGTGGAGCGTTCCGGGAAACCCGGCGGTCTCACGCGGCGCGTCTGGACGACGGCTGCGCCGGTCTGGCTGAGCGACATCGAGCACGATGAGACGTTTGCGCGGCGCGCGGCAGCCCTCGGCGCGGGACTGCGCTCGGCATTCGCGTTCCCGATCATGGTGGGCGCCGATTTCTACGGCGTGATGGAGTTTTTCGGCCGCGAGCCGCGCCAGCAGGACGATACGCTCGTCCAGGTCGCACAGAACGCAAGTGCGCACATTGGTCAGTTCATCGCGCGCAAGCAGGCGGAGCGTAATCTCCAGTTCGTCGCAAGCCATGACGCGCTCACCGGTCTCTTCAATCGCTCGATGTTCAGTCAGCGCCTGCAGCAGGCACTCGCTCAGGCGCACCGGCACGACCGGCGGCTCGCGGTGCTTTTCATCGATCTCGACGGCTTCAAACGCATCAACGACACGCTCG
>DASRIK010000557.1:0-3702 GCA_035650035.1 Burkholderiales bacterium
GGACGTGCTTTGCGGCACCAGAAGGCGCGACGGATTGCCTCTGGCGCAACACGCCCGAAGTATCACTGCGATGGGTGCGCGTCCGGCGGCAACACGTCCTCGATTGCCGCGATCACGCGGTCCGGTGACATGCCGGTGAGACAGTCGCTGGTGCTCGCGACGTGGCGCTCGCAGCCTTCGAGCGCGCACGGCACGCATGAGCTCACGCCCTGCACGAGCCGTACGTGGCGGGAGGACTGACTCCCGACGCGCAACCACGGGTTCTCATCGGATGCATGGCCCGCCGGCCAGGGAGCCCACTTCACGGGATTCGTAGGGCCATACAGTGCGACCGTGGGAACACCGAGTGCGGCGGCGGCGTGCGTGATCGCCGTGTCCGGCCCGACGTAGACGGCCGCGCGCGAGAGAACGAATGCCGTGGCGCCGAGCGTGAGCTTGCCGGAAAGATTCAGTGCCTCCGGCACGCGTCGAGCGATGCGTTCGACATACTCGCACTCGTCGGTGCCGGGGCCGCCCGTCAACACGACTCCGAAGCCGCGCTGCGCGAGCCACTGGGCGGTCGCGATCCAGCCTTCCTCGGTCCACATCTTGTAGCGAAACTTCGGGTACGGATGCATGACCGCGTAAGGCACGGCGGCTACGGGTGCCAGCAGCTCTTCCGCACGCTGGCTGTCGCTCGGTGTCCACGAAGCGACCACATCCGATGCCATCGGAACTCCGACCGCGCTCAGGAGCGCGAGGTACATGCGGACCGTATGCGTATCGCGGTCGTCGAACGGGACCCAGGCGTCGAGCATCCGTCGTTTCCACCGCGCTTTGCGCGTAGGTTCCAGGATGCCCGCGCGTCTCTTGCCGGCAAGCCACGCGTAAATGGTTGGGCGGTCCCCCGGCAACAGCGACAACGCAAGGTCGTAGCGGCGAACGAGGCTCGCGCCGAGCTTGAGATGCTGTGCGAACCGGGGCCGCTCGGGCACGGTGATCACTCGATGCACGTCGGGATTACCCGTCACGAAGCCTTCGGTGCCGGCAAAAACGAGGAGATCGATGTCCGCGTGTGGCCATGCGCGCTTGAGTGAACGAAGCACAGGCGTCGCGAGCAGCACATCGCCGATCCTGCGTGTGACGACGACGAGCACGCGCTTTGGCGGCGCGTCGGCGAAGGAAAACGCGGCTCTTGTGACTACGTTCGCGTTCATGAGTAGCGGTCGAGGCCTTCGAGCGCGGCCACGCGATCGGACGCGAGTATTTCCTCGAGCCGGCTGCGATTCTCGGCAAGCTGGCTGCGATCGTTTTCGCGATGCCACAGATGGAAAACCGGCGCCGCGAATCGCGCGCTCTTGTGGCGCACGTCCGCATGCAGTAGCCGCACGACGAGATCCGAATCTTCGAGACCCCAACCCGCGTAACGCTCGTCGAAACCGTTGGCACGCAGGAGGTCGGCGCGCCACGCGGAGAAGTTGCATGTCTTCACGCCTTCCCACCGCTTCGGCGCGCGCTTGCGAAAAGCGCCGTCGGGAAGTCGAACGAGCGGCAGGGCGCGATTCACGTCGCGGCGCAGCCATGCCGCGAGCCAGCGCGCAGTCGACCACGTGTGTATCGGTATGCCTCGATCGAGCACGGCTGCCGTAAACGCTTCGCTCAGCAGCACGCGATTTCCTGCAAGAAAGCATTGTGGCTCCGCGAGCGCCCTGTGGCGGGTCACGAAGAACGCCGGCGGCACGCAGTCGCCGTCGCTGAAGATCACGTAATCGGCGCTCGTGCGGGCGAGCGCGCGGTTGCGCACTGCGCCGGCGCGAAACCCGCGGTCTTCCTGCCATACATGCTCGAGGCGTACCGGCATGTCGCGGCGATATTGCGCGACGAGCGCAGCGGTCTCACATGTCGATCCGTCATCGGCTACGATGAGCTCGAAATCGTGCGTGTCCTGTGCACGATAGCCGTCGAGCACCGCCCTCAGCGCGTCCGGCCGGTTATAAGTGGTGAGGATCACTGCCGTTTTCACCGCGACCTCGCGAGCATCATGAGCTTCACGTAGCGGTAATAGGATCCTTCGGCATTCGCCACTGCGAGGATGAAGCCTTCCCGGCCGTCGAGAAATCCGAGCCTCAGCACGTACGTTCTGAAGAATGCCCAGGCACCATGGATGACCGCTGTCGCGAGCGACGCGCGGCGCCCCTGCTGAAACCGGGCTTCCGCTGATGCCGACGAGTACCCGTCCATCTTCGCGAGCATCTGCTCGATGCTGCGCACCGCTTCGTGCATGAGCGGCTCGCGCAAACGGCCGAGGCGGCCTTGCAGCACGACGCGCTCGTGCGCGCGATCGTCGCTGAAGCGCCCCGCCTCACGCCGGAAAAGCCGCACCACGTAATCCGGCCACCAGCCCGAGTGCTTCATGAAGCGGCCACAGAAGCTCGAACGGCGCGGAATGGCATATCCCGGCCGCGCGTCCGCTTTCGAGATGACCTGCTCGATTTCTGCGCGCAGCGCGGGCGTCACCCATTCGTCCGCGTCGAGCGACAGGACCCAGTCGCTGGTTGCACGATCGAGCGCGCGATTCTTCTGGGGTCCGAAGCCGGGCCAGTCGTCCGTCGTGTGAACGGTCGCGCCGAGCTCGCGGCAGATTTCGACCGTGCGGTCGGTGCTGCCGGAATCGAGCACCACGATTTCGCGCGTCCACGCGAGCGATTCGAGGCAGCGGCGGATCACCGCTTCCTCGTTGCGGGTGATCACGATCGCGGACACCGGAGCGCCCGCTGTCTGTGCAGCATTCACGCGCGAGAGGTAGCCCGCTCCTGAAGGCCGTGAAAAAGCACTGCGGTCATCCACACGAAAAGAAGCGTCTCGACATGGTCGTTCAGCATGGAAGTACCGAAGCTGCCGATCGCATACATGAGCACGAGCCCGCGCGCAAACGCCGTATCGGCGGGGTGGGCGAGCCGGCGTGCTTCCCGCCACTGGATTCGAAACATCAGGATGAGAAGTATGAGGCCACCTACGCCCAATTCCACCGCTTGCAGCAGGTATTCGCTGTGAGGGTGATCCGTGGCCGGCATGCCGTGGCGGGCAGCGACCGCACGATCGGCCGCGGCGAAACCTCCGGTGCCGACGCCCAGGAGCGGGTGGGCGGCGATGATCTCCGCGCTGCGCCTGTAGAACTCCAGGCGCTCCTTGACCCCGCTCGGTTTGTCCTGAATACCGGGGCGCCATTCCGCGGCGTCAGCCGCGGTGAGCGCAGCCCGCTTCTGGAGACTGCTGCCCGGAACAGCATAGGCGACGAGCGCGACCGCAAAGAGGCCGGCGAGAGCGGCCACGAAACCTTTCCGTCCACCCAGCCAGCTGCCGTAGTAAACCGCGAGTACGATCAGCACCACCTGGCCTGTCCGTCCGTCCCCGACGACGAGCACGTTCGTCGCCGCCAGCACGGCGCACACACTGAGCAGGCGGCGGGCATTCGGCGTCGTTGCAACGCGCGCGTAAACCGCGAAAACGAAGGCGCCGTACGCGAGCAGCAGATTCTGGGTGAGGTGGTATTTGAAGACGACCGAAGCGCTGTAACCCGCATCCTTGAGCAATGGCGCATCCTGCGGTATGACGCCAGCCCATCTCAGGTACGACAGCAGCATCGTAACGCCGAGCGCGGACATGAAAGCATAGTGCGCGAGCCGCACATCACGGCTGTCCCTGATCGCGACGATCGCAATC
>DASRIK010000558.1:0-5874 GCA_035650035.1 Burkholderiales bacterium
CACGACGGTTCATCTCTACGAATGCCATATCGGCGGTGGTTTCGGCGTGCGCGGCGAGATCTATCCCGAGGACGTGCTCGTGTGCGCGGCGGCGCTCAAGCTCGGACGGCCGGTCAAATGGATCGAAGACCGTCGCGAGAACCTGATGGCGTGCAACCATTCGCGCGAGCAGCGCCATCGCGTTCGTGCTGCGGTCGACGCCGAAGGACGCGTGCTCGCGCTGGACGACGAATTCTTTCACGACCAGGGGGCGTACGTGCGCACGCACGGCGCACGGGTCGCCGACGGCACCGCGAGCATGCTGCCGGGACCCTATCACGTGCCGGCCTTCAGGGTGGCGGGACACTATCGGCTCACCAACAAAACGCCGGCCGCGACGTATCGCTCGCCGGGGCGCTTCGAATCGACCTTCGTCCACGAGCGGCTGATGGACGCGATCGCGCAGAAGCTTGGGCTCGACCCCCTCGAGGTGCGGCGACGCAATCTGATCGCGGGCGCGCAGATGCCGTACGAACGCCCGCTCACGGTGCAGGGCGAGCCCGTGAAGCTGGATTCGGGCGATTACCCGGCACATCTCGAGAAAGTGCTCGCGCGCGTGCGCTGGGACGAGCTCAAACAGGAGATCGCGCGGCGCAAAACGGCTGGCGAAGCCGTCGGTGTCGGCATCGCGTATTTCCTCGAGAAAAGCGGTCAGGGCCCGCTCGAAGGCGTCCGCGTGACTGTCGACACGACCGGCACCGTTGAGCTCGTAACGGGCGCGGCGTCCGTCGGGCAGGGCATGGAGACGGTGCTCGCGCAGATCTGCGGTGATGCTCTTGGCGTGGACTATCGTCGTGTCCGCGTCGTTCATGGCCGCACCGACGTGATCGATTACGGTTTCGGCGCGAACGCGGCGCGGGTGACAATCATGGCAGGTTCGGCGACGCATATCGCGGCGACGAAGCTCAAGGCGAAAGCGATCGAAGTCGCGGCCTCCCATATGCTGGAAGCGACGCCGGAGATGCTCGATATCGTCGATGGTCGTATCGTGCGGAAAGACCGGCCCGACGGACCTTCGGTGACGCTCGCGCAAGTCGCCAAAGAACTCCTGCCAGCGGCGGCGCTCGCAAAGGGCCGCACGCCCGGCCTCACCGCCGACGGCATTTTCGAGTGCAAGCACGAGGCGTTTCCGTTCGGCGCGCACGTTGCGGTCGTGAAAGTGGACCGCGAAACGGGCGGCGTCAAGGTGGAACGCTATCTCGCTTCCTACGATATCGGCGTCGCAGTGAATCCGATGCTCGTCGAAGGGCAGATCGTCGGCAGTGTAGCGCAAGGACTCGGCGGTGCACTGTATGAAGAGTTCGTGTACGACGACAATGGCACGCCGCTCTCCGTCACATTTGCCGACTACATGCTGCCGACGGCGCACGAAGTGCCGGACGTCGATGTGCTGCTCACGCAGGATGCGCCGAGTCCGCTGAATCCGCTTGGCTTAAAAGGCGGTGGCGAGAGCGGTATCACGGCCGTCGGTGCAGTGATCGCTTCGGCGATCGAAGATGCGCTCGACGCGCCGGGCATGGTGACGCAGCTTCCGATCACGCCGCAGCGGCTGGAACGCTTGTTGCGTGAGCGTCGCGCATAACGGTAAGGGGGCTGAGTTGCGCGCATCCAACTTCGTATGTGCACTCGCGTTGTGCATGGCGTGCACTCACATCGTTTATGCACAATCGTATCCGACCAAGCCGATCCGCATGATCGTGCCCTTCGCGCCCGGTGGTGGATCCGACGTCACCGGACGTATCGTGAGCGCGAAGCTGAGCGAACGTCTGAAGCAACAGGTGGTCGTCGAAAACCGCACTGGGGCGGGCGGCGCCATCGGCACCGAATTCGCCGCGAGAGCTGCGCCCGACGGCTACACTCTGCTGCTGGGCTCGATGTCGGAGCTTGCCCTTTATCCCGCGGTGGCACCGAAAGTGCCGTACGACACCGTGCGCGACTTCACGCCGATCGCGCTTGCAGGCGACGTTCCGTTTCTGCTCGTGACAAATCCTGCATTGCCGGTGCGCACTACGAAAGAGCTGATCGCGCTCGCCAAGGCACGTCCGGGTGAAATCAATTATGGGTCAGCCGGCGCAGGCTCGACGTCGCACATGACCATGGCGCTTTTCGGCTCTCTTACGGGCACCAGGCTCGTCCACATTCCCTATAAAGGAAGCGCGCCGGCGACAACCGATCTTGTCGCAGGTCACCTGCAGGCGATGATGGGCACGCTGCCCGCTGCACTGCCGTTTGCGAAAAGCGGACGGCTCCGCGCGCTTGCCGTCTCCAGTGCGAAAAGATGGCCAAGCATTCCCGAGTATCCGACCGTCGCGGAATCGGGCGTGCCTGGTTACGAAGTCATACTCTGGACTGGCGTGCTGGCGCCGGCCGGAACGGCGCGCGAGATCATCACCCAGCTACAGCGCGAGATCGCGAGCCTGCTCACGCTATCCGACGTAAAAGAGAGCTTTGCGAAGCAGGGCGCCGAAATCAACTCGGCGGGTCCGGAGCAGTTCGCAGCGATTATCCGAAGGGATCTCGCGAAATGGGCCAAAGTCGCACGCGAAGCGAACGTACGTATCGAATAAGAGAGGAGCGCAGCATGAAGCCGTGTTCACGAGCGACCGTCCTGCTCGCGCTGCTCGTTGCCGTGACGATTCCGGCGCTCGCACAGACTGCTTTTCCGACCAGGCCGGTGCGTATCGTCGTGCCGCTTGCGCCCGGTGGATCGACCGACGTGCTCGCGCGGCTGGTGGCATCGAAGCTTTCGGAAGTGTGGGGTCAGCAGGTGATCGTCGACAACCGCGGCGGCGGAGGTACGATGATCGGGACCGAGGTCGTGGCACGTGCGCCGGCCGACGGTTACACGCTGCTCATGGTGACCTCGGCTTTCGCGGTCAACTTCAGCCTTTACGAGAAGTTGCCCTACAGATTTTCCGACTTCGTTGCTTTGTCCAACGTGGGACAGACGCCGAACGTGCTTGCGGTACATCCAAGCGTCCCTGCAAAAAACGTGAAAGAGCTGATTGCGTTGCTTCGAGCACGCCCGGGGCAGATGACCTACAGCTCGGGTGGTGTGGGCGGCTCCACGCACCTTGCGGGCGAGCTCTTCAAGCTTCTGGCGAATGTCGACATGGTGCACGTCCCATACAAAGGCGGCGGACCCGCAGTCGCGGATCTGGTGAGCGGGCAGGTGATGATGACGTTCGGCAATCTCACGACGGTCCTGCCATTCGCGAAAGCAGGCCGCGTACGCTCGCTCGCGGTGACGTCGGCCAGGCGCTCGCCGGTGCTGCCGGATCTGCCCACGATGGCGGAAGCCGGCGTCCCTGGATTCGAGGCCGCGACGTGGAATGGCCTCATCGCGCCCGCTGCGACACCTAAAGACATCGTGGCGAAGCTGAACGCCGATATCGTGAAGGTGTTGAACATGCCCGACACGCGTGCGAAGCTAGCCTCGAACGGCCTCGAACCGATCGGCGATACACCGGCCGCCTTCTCCGCGCACATCGCAAGCGAGATCGCCCGCTGGTCCAAAGTCGTGAAAGCGGCGCGCATCAAAGCGGAATAGCCTCGACATCAAGGAGCACGGCATGCTTACCGGATTTCCATCCTTTGCGCGTGTGTCGGGCCTCGTGCTCGCGGGCCTGGCCGCAATCGGCTCCAGCACCGCGGCGGCTCAAACGTATCCGGCGAAGCCGGCCAGGCTGATCGTCGGATTTCCGCCGGGCGGCGGCTCGGACGCGCTCGCTCGGATCGTGGCTGCCGGTCTTACGGAAAGGTTCGGGCAGCAGGTGCTCGTCGACAACAAGGCCGGTGCGAATACGATCGTCGCGACGCAGTACGTGCAGAGCCAGCCCGCGGACGGATACACGCTGCTTTTCGTCTCCGCCTCGTTCGCGATCAATCCCAGCATTTACAAGCTCACCTACAACATCGAAAAGGATTTCACGCCGGTCTCGATCGTCGCCATCGTGCCGCTGCTCCTGATTACGCCGCCGAACCTGCCGGTCAACTCGGTGAAGGACCTCATTGCCATGGCGAAATCACAGCCGGGAAAGCTCACGTTCGCATCTTTCGGCGCGGGGAGCGCCGGTCATCTCGCCGGCGAGATGCTCGTCGCGATGACGGGCACCGACATGATCCACGTGCCGTACAAAGGCAGTGCACCCGCCGTCGCTGATGTGATGGGCGGACGCGTGACCATGATGCTCCCCGGCATCGGCTCGGCGATCAATCTTGCGCGTGAAGGCAAGCTCAAGGCGCTCGCTGTGTCGACCGCGAAGCGCGTTACCGCCGCGCCGGACATTCCGACTGTCGCGGAATCCGGCGTGCCCGGTTACGACGTCGCCACGTGGGAATCGATCCAGGCACCGGCGGGAACGCCTGCGGATGTCGTGGCGAAGCTGAATGCCGCGATTCGCGACGTCGTCGCTGCGAAGGACGTGCGCCAGAAAATGATCAATCTGGGGTTCGAGCCGGACGCGACGAGGTCGCCCGCGGAAGCTCAGCAATTCGTGCGCAGCGAAATGAACAAATGGGGCAGAGTCGTCCGCGAACGCAACATCAAAGTGGACTAGGCTAGGTTCCTTAGTGAGCACCGGGCACGTCACGATCGTCGGCGCCGGCATTGTCGGTGTCAGCTGCGCGCTGTGGCTGCAGAGAGCGGGCTTTCAGGTCACGATCGTCGAAGCGGGCGCGGTGGGCGAAGGCGCATCGTTCGGTAACGCCGGCAACATCAGCCCCGGCGCGGTCGTGCCTTACATGATTCCAGGTGTGCTGAAGGAAGCGCCGGGATGGCTCTTCAAGCCTGGCGGACCGCTTGCGGTGCGGCCCGGGTATTTCTTCAAGGTACTGCCGTGGCTGCGCGCTGCAGCGAAAGCAAGCACGCGCGATGCGGCGCTGAAGACTTCGCGCGCCATGCACGCGCTCCACCGGGGCACGTTCGAAGCTTATGAAGAACTCACGCGTGGCACCGATGCGGCCACGCTCATCGAGCGCTGCGGTCAGCTGTATGTTTCGGAGCACCCGCAGGGCGCGCTCGGCTCGCCGATCGCGCAGACAATGCGCGAAGCGGCCGGTGTGCGCTCCATCGTGCTGAGTGAGAACGATATTCGCGATGCGGAGCCGGCGCTCGCGCCGACGTTCAAAAGCGGGGTGCTGCTGCCCGACAACGGCCGTTGCAAGAACCCGCACCAGCTCGTGCGCAGTCTTGCATTCGAGGCGGAGCGCAATGGCGCCAGGATACTGCGCGGCAAAGTGACAGGTTTCGCAACCGACGGCACGCACGTACAAGGGATTGCGATCGACGGCAGCGTGCAGCCCGTCGAGCGTGTCGTCATCGCAGCCGGCGCGGCGTCAGGCGCTCTCGCTGCCGCGCTCGGCACGCGGCTGCCGCTCGAAGCGGAGCGGGGCTATCACATCACGATCGAAAATCCCGGCGTGACGCCGCGCATACCGGTCACGAACAGCGATGCGAAATTCGTGGCTGCGCCGATGAACATGGGCCTCAGACTCGCGGGAACCGCCGAATTCGCCGGACTCGACGCGCCACCGAACTGGCGCCGCGCAAAGCTCCTCGAAGACCAGGCGCGCCGCATGTTTCCGGGTGTGACGATGGACACGGTGACACGGTGGATGGGTAATCGCCCGAGCCTGCCCGATGGTCTGCCGGTGCTCGGCGTTGCGCCGAAGCACGCGAACGCGTTCTTCGCTTTCGGCAACTCGCATTTCGGCATGACGGCGGGCCCCGTGATGGGCAAGCTCGTCGCCGAGATCGTTGCCGGGGCCAAGCCGTCCGTTGACATCGCGCCGTTCAGCCCGACGCGGTTTGGCAAAACAGCCTCGTGGTGAAGC
>DASRIK010000559.1:0-17053 GCA_035650035.1 Burkholderiales bacterium
AGGCTGTGTCGCGAAAATCACCGGGCTCAAGTCACCGCGGATCACCGGTCCCGCACGCGTGTTCGACTCCGAGCGCGAGTGCATGGACGCGATCATGGCGAAGTCGATCAAGCCCGGCGACGTCATCGTCATCCGCTACGAAGGCCCGAAAGGCGGGCCCGGGATGCAGGAAATGCTCGCGCCAACGGGTGCGCTCATCGGCCAGGGACTCGGCGAATCCGTCGGCCTCATTACCGACGGGCGATTCTCCGGCGGAACGTGGGGCATGGTCGTCGGACATGTCGCGCCCGAGGCGCAGGTCGGCGGGCCCATCGGACTCGTCAGGGACGGCGACTCGATCACGATCGACGCAACGCGGCTCCTCATTCAGCTGAACGTGCCCGAGAGCGAAATCGCGGCGCGGCGCGCCGCCTGGCAACCGCCCGCCCCGCGCTACACGCGAGGACTGCTCGCCAAATATACGAAGCTCGTCTCGACAGCCTCGCGCGGCGCCGTTACCGACTGATATGGCCCGTCCGGCGGACCAGGACACGTCGGCATCGTGAAAGCATTCGCGAAGCGCATCGTCGAAGCGCCGTGGTTCGAGCCCTTCATGATCGGGCTCATCCTCGTGAATGCCGTGTTGATCGGCCTCGAGACCTCGCGTGAATTCGTCGAGCGCTACGACGGCTGGCTTCACACCGGCAACGACATCATCCTGGTATTTTTCATCATCGAAGCCGCGCTCAAGATTACGGCGGTGGCGCCGCGCTTGAAGCTTTACTTCGGCGACGGGTGGAACCTTTTCGATTTCTCCATCATCGTGCTTTCGCTGATGCCGGCGACCGACGATTTCGCGCTCGTGGCGCGGCTCGTCCGCATCCTGCGCGTGCTACGACTGGTCTCCGCCATTCCGCAACTTCGCTTGATCGTCGCGACGCTCGTGCGTTCGATCCCGAGCATGGCGCACGTCATTCTCCTGATGAGCGTCATTTTCTATATCTACGCGGTCACGGGTTTTCATCTCTTCGGCGACGACGATCCGGAACACTGGGGATCGCTCGGCACATCACTCCTCACGCTGTTTCAGATCGTCACGCTCGAGGGCTGGGTCGAGGTGATGAACACAGCCATGGAAGAGAATCCATGGGCCTGGATTTACTTCGTAAGCTTCGTGCTGCTCGGTACGTTCGTGGTGCTGAACCTTTTCATTGCGGTCGTGATCAACAACCTCGAGCAAAGCAAGATGGAGCAACTGGAAGAGCTCACCAAACCGGCGACGCACGAGGAAGTTCTCAAGGAGCTCGATCGCACGCGACGGGCGTTGCAGGACCTGCAGCGGAAGATCGCGCGACTCACGTAAAGGTGCTGTAGGCGCACCGATCGCGTCCTCTACTGATATGTCTAACCGCCTCGCAGCCGAGACGTCGCCCTACCTTCAGCAGCACGCCGACAATCCCGTGGACTGGTTTGCCTGGGGCGGAGAAGCGCTCGAGCTCGCGCGCAGTCTCGACAAGCCGATACTGCTTTCGATCGGCTACTCCGCATGCCACTGGTGTCACGTGATGGCACACGAGTCCTTCGAAGACCCGGACGTCGCGGCCGAGATGAACCGCCATTTCGTCAATATCAAAGTCGACCGCGAGGAGCGCCCCGACCTCGATCAGATCTATCAGGCGGCGCATTACATGCTGACGCGGCGCTCGGGCGGATGGCCGCTTACGGTCTTCCTCGCGCCGGACGGCACGCCCTTCTTCGCGGGAACGTTTTTCCCGAAGACGCCCCGTTACGGCATGCCGGGATTCAGGGAGCTGCTGCCGCGTATTGCAGATGCTTACGCACGGAAGCGAGCGGAAATCGCGCAGCAGAACGAATGGCTCCTTCAGACGCTGGGCCGGATGAGCCCTGACGCGCCCGCAGGCGGCGATCTGCAGCGTGCACCAATCGATCATGCGCTTCGGGAGCTTGCGGGCGTCTTCGATGACGTCGACGGCGGTATAGGCGACGCGCCCAAGTTTCCTCACGCAGCGGAGCTCGCGTTCTGCCTGCGGTGCCACGCGCTCGAAGGAAACGAGCTCGCCCGCACGATGGCAACCTTGACGCTCACGAAAATGGCCGAAGGCGGAATATACGATCAGCTGGCGGGGGGCTTCTGCCGCTACAGCACCGACCGCTCCTGGACCATCCCGCACTTCGAGAAGATGCTCTACGACAACGGTCCGCTGCTCGCGCTGTATACCGATTCGTGGCTGGTTACCAGGGACCCGCTCTACGAAAAAGTCGTTCGAGAAACCGCCGGTTGGATCATGCGGGAAATGCAGTCCCCGGACGGCGGTTATTACTCCTCGCTCGACGCGGATTCCGAAGGGGTCGAGGGCAAGTTCTATGTCTGGACGCGTGGTGAAGCCGAAGCGGTGCTGACACCCGGCGAGTATGCCGTCGCGGCCCGGCATTTCGGGCTCGACGGTCCACCGAATTTCGAGGGGCGCCATTGGCACCTGCGCGTAGCCACACCCGTCGGGACAGTCGCGCAGGAGCTTGGTCTTTCCGTGGAGGAATGCGAGACGCGGCTCGAGACCGCACGGGCGAAGCTTCAGGCCGCGCGCGCGCAGCGAGTGCATCCCGCCACGGACGACAAAGTGCTCACGAGCTGGAATGCGCTCGCGATAAAAGCGATGGCGCGAGCGGGACGTGTTTTCGGATGTCCCGCGTGGGTGGCGTCGGCGCGATCCGCACTCGAGTTCATCCGGCAGCGGCTCTGGCGCGACGGGCGTCTGCTCGCGACATATCGGGACGGCAGGGCGCACCTCAATGCCTATCTCGACGACCACGCTTTTCTGCTGGATGCGCTGCTCGAGCTCATGCAGGCCGAATTCCGGCGCGACGATCTCGATTTCGCCCGGGCGCTCGCCGCCGTGCTGCTCGAGCAGTTCGAAGACAGTGATCATGGCGGCTTCTACTTCGTGCGCCACGATCACGAGCAGCTGATCCTCAGACCGAAAGCCGGACAGGATGGCGCCACGCCCTCAGGCAACGGTGTTGCTGCGTATGCGTTGCAGCGCCTCGGCCATGTCATGGGCGAGCCGCGGTACCTCCAGGCAGCGGAACGAACGCTCAGAGTGTTCCTGGACGGCGTCGAACGCCAGCCCGGTGCTCATACGACGCTGCTCACCGCCCTGGAAGAGACGCTCGTACCACCACGACTCGTGGTGCTGCGGGGCGCCGCGAGTGAGCTGCCGGCGTGGCAGGCGCGGCTGGCGAGCACCTACCGGCCCGACACTATCGTCCTCGCAATCGCCGAGGGCATCCCCGGATTGCCGTCAGCACTCGACAAGCAGCGCGCGTCCGCCGGAGGTCCTGTCAGCGCGTGGGTATGCAGCGGCGTTACATGCCTGCCGCCTGTCTTCGAGCTCGCCGGGCTCGAGCAGGTACTCGCGACCCGACGGCTGTCCTGAGCCGCCGGCCGCGAGCGGCAGCCCACGCTTCTAGGTTAAAATGCGCGGGCTTTTTTATTACCGAGGAAAAACATGAAAAAAGCATTTGCCGCGTGTGCGATGGCGGCTGCGCTGCTGGCGACGGGCGTCGCCCATGCAAACGAGAAGCTCGCCCAGGCGAGCGGCTGCATGACGTGCCACGGTGTCGACAAGAGAATCATCGGGCCGTCGTTCAAGGAAATCGCCGGGAAGTACGGCAAGCAGAAAGGCGCGGAAGCCGGGCTGGTGACGAAAGTGCGGGATGGCGGCAAAGGCGTTTGGGGTGATGTACCCATGCCGCCGAACAAGCACGTGAAAGACGAGGACATCAAGACGATCGTTGTCTGGGTCCTTTCGCAGAAGTAATGCATAACCGATAACTCGAACCCGGGAGCCACTCATGAAGCGCAGACTCGTTTTAACTTCGGCCGTCGCTTTTGCGGTTGCACTTTCACTCGGGGCATGCAAGAAAGAAGAACGAGTGGCTCCCAAAACCGAAGCACCGAAAGGTGCGGAGGCACCGAAGGCGGCCGAGGCAACCGTCGTGCGGATCGGCAGCGCCTCACCGCTCACTGGTCCGCAAGCGCATATCGGCATCGACATCCGCAACGGCGTACAGCTCGCGATCGAGGACGCGAATGCCGCGGGCACGGAAATCGGTGGCAGGAAGGTCAAATTCGAGCTCGTGGCCGAGGACGACGAAGCGAACCCGACGAAAGCGACCACTGTTGCGCAGAAGCTCGTCGATTCCAAAGTCGCCGCGGTCATAGGCCACTTCAACTCCGGGGCCTCCATCCCGGCATCGAAGATTTACTCGGATGCCGGGGTTCCGCAGATCTCGCCGTCCTCGACGAATCCGAAATACACGCAGCAAGGCTTCAAGACGACTTTCCGCGTCGTCGCGCACGATGACCAGCAGGGGCCGACGCTCGGACGGTTCGCGATCGACAACCTGAAAGTCAAGAGCGTTGCGGTCGTCGACGACAGCACGGCCTACGGTCAGGGCCTCGCGGATGCGTTCGAGAAAACGGTCAAGGGAAGCGGTGTCAAAGTCGTAGCGCGTGAGCACACGACCGACAAGGACACCGACTTCAAGGCGATCCTCACGAAAATCAAAGGCCGCAACCCCGATCTCATCATGTTCGGCGGCATCGATCCGCAAGCCGGCCCGATGGTGAAGCAGATGTCCGAACTCGGCATCAAGGCGAAATACATCGGCGGCGACGGAATGCAGACGCCGAATTTCATCAAGCTTGCGGGTCCCGCTGCAGAAGGCGTGATGGCTTCCATGCCCGGGCTGCCTAAAGAGAAGATGCCCGGCGGTGCGCAGTTCCTGCAGAAGTACAAAGCGAAATTCAACCAGGACGTCGAGCTTTTCGCGCCGATGGGCTACGACGCCGTGATGGTGTTCATCGACTCGATGAAGCGCGCAGGCTCGTCCGATCCCGCGAAGTTCCTGCCGGAAGTCGGCAAGACCAATTACCAGGGCGTGATCGGACCGATTGCGTTCGACGAGAAAGGCGATCTGCGCAATGGGCCGATCACGATATACGTCGTGAAAGGCGGCAAATGGCAGCCGCTCGAGACCGTGACGCCGGGTGCCCCAGCCGTCGCGTCGGCAGGCGGAACGGCCGCTGCGGCGCCGGGCGGCACATCTGCCGCATCCGCCAGCGGAAGCGGCGCCGCAGCCGCGTCGGGTCCGGGCGCGAAAGCCTCCGCTCCAGCACCATCGGCCGAAAAGAAGTAGCTGAGCCCGTCTAGCCGAAGCGTGCGCGAACCGCGCGCTCACGGGAACGAACTCCGCGCAAGGCGGAGAAGGGCAGTGTCGGTCGCTGCTCGGGCGCCCGGCCCGGTCCGGTCGTGCGAGCAGGCCGCGCGCAGCTGATGGACATCTTCCTGCAGCAGATCATCAACGGGCTCGTGCTCGGGAGCATTTATGCCCTCGTTGCGCTGGGCTACACGATGGTCTACGGCATACTCGGCCTCATCAATTTCGCGCACGGAGACATCGTGATGATCGGTGCGCTCGTCACGTTGAGCGTCACCGCTGCGCTCGCGGCCAGCGGCTTGCCTCCGCTTGCCATTATGCTCATCGCGCTCCTCGCAGCGACGCTCGTGTGCGTGCCGCTCGCCGTCACGATCGAAAGAGTGGCTTACCGGCCGCTGCGCCGCGCACCGCGTCTCGCCCCTCTCATCACGGCGATCGGCGTGTCGATACTTCTTCAGTACGGGGCCGCGCTCATCTGGGGCAAGCAATACATCTCGATGCCGGAGCTTTTTGCGCCGACTGCCGTGTCGATCGGCGGCGCGCAGTTCACCGACCTGCAGGCCTACATTTTTCTTCTCGCGTGCGGGGTGATGGGCGGGCTGCTATGGTTCATCAAGTCGAGCCGGATCGGACGCGCCATGCGAGCGACCGAACAGAACCCGGACGTGGCGGGCCTGATGGGTGTCGATACGAATCGCATCATCGCTTTCACGTTCCTGCTGGGCTCCGCGGTCGGCGCGCTCGCGGGCGTCATGGTCGTGCTGTATTACGGCCTGGGCCATTACTTCATGGGCTTCATGCTCGGGTTGAAAGCGTTCACCGCCGCCGTCCTCGGCGGCATCGGCAACGTTGCCGGCGCGATGCTGGGTGGACTCCTGCTCGGGCTCATCGAAAGCCTCGCATCGGGTTACATCGGCGATCTCACCGGCGGGCTCCTCGGCAGCAACTATCGGGATATTTTTGCGTTTCTCGTCCTGATCGCCGTGCTGGTGCTGAAGCCTGCGGGGCTCATGGGCCAGCACGTGAGCGAGCGCGCGTGACCGCTTCGGTCCGCATTCACCGCGCGGTATCCTGAAAGCTTCATGGAGAGCGCGACCTCCAGCCACGCGCGTGCAAGTCCGCTCCGGAGCACGCCCGCCCGGATCGCATTCTATCTCGCGATTGCCGCACTGCTCGTCGCGGCGCCCTTTCTGATCGATGCCGCTTTCGGCCGCACCTGGGTACGCATCGTCGATATCGCTCTGCTTTTCGTCATGCTCGCGCTGGGGCTGAATATCGTCGTCGGCTACGCGGGATTGCTCGACCTTGGCTACATCGCTTTCTTCGCGGTCGGCGCGTACTGCTATGCGCTGCTCGCCTCCCCGCAGTTCGATCTCCACTGGTCTTTCATCGCGTTGCTTCCGCTCGGCGCGGTGGTCGCCGCGTTCTTCGGCGTGCTGCTCGGAGCACCGACCCTGAGGTTGCGAGGTGACTATCTCGCGATCGTTACGCTCGGTTTCGGCGAGATCATCCGCATTTTTCTCAACAATCTGAACCGTCCGTACAACATCACGAACGGCCCGCAAGGCATTACGCTGATCGACCCGCTGCATATCGGGTCCGCAAGCCTTGCGAAAACCCACACGATCGCCGGTATCACGATCGCGCCGGTCCACGGTTACTACTTCGCGTTTCTCGCGTGTGCCGCGATTTCGGTTTTCATTTCGATGCGGCTCGAAGACTCGCGCATCGGGCGCGCGTGGATCGCGATTCGCGAAGACGAGCTCGCGGCCGCCGCGATGGGTATCAATACGCGCAACGTAAAACTGCTCGCTTTCGCCATGGGCGCCACATTCGGCGGCGTCGCGGGAGGTCTTTTCGCTTCGTTCCAGGGCTTCATCAGTCCGGAAAGCTTCACGTTGCTCGACTCGATCATGGTCCTGTGCATGGTCGTGCTCGGCGGGATGGGTAACGTTTTCGGCGTCGCGCTCGGAGCGGTGCTGCTCACGGCGCTTCCCGAGGCGCTGCGCCATGCAGCGCCGCTGCAACAGGCATGGTTCGGAACCGTCTATGTCGATCCTTCCGATTTGCGCATGCTCATGTTCGGCCTCGCGCTCGTTCTCATGATGCTCTTCCGCCCGGCGGGCCTGTGGCCGTCTTCCATCAGGAGGCGTGAGCTCGCGGCCGAGCGGCAGCCGTCCGGCGCGGAAGGTGCAGATGTCAGACGCTGAGGCACTGCTCGTCGTAAGCGGCGTATCGAAACGGTTCGGCGGGCTCGCCGCGCTCGACGCAGTCACGCTCGGCGTTCGCCGTGGCGAAATCTTCGGTCTTATCGGGCCGAACGGCGCGGGCAAGACGACGCTTTTCAACGTCATCACAGGCGTGTACGCGCCAGACACCGGAGAGATCCGCTTCTGCAGCGGGCGTGTGAGCGGCCTGAAGCCGCACTCGATCGCGGAGCGCGGCATCGCGCGAACGTTTCAGAACATTCGCCTCTTCGCCAACATGACCGCGCTCGAGAACGTGATGGTCGGCCGGCATCTGCGAACGACTGCGGGCGTGATCGGCGCGGTCCTACGGGGGCCGCGGACTCGCGCAGAAGAGGCTGGGATCGAACGTCGCGCCCACGAGCTGCTTGCTTACTGCGGTATCGCTGCGCATGCAAACGAGCTCGCCCGCGCACTTTCGTATGGGGATCAGCGGCGACTGGAGATCGCGCGCGCGCTCGCGACCGAGCCGCAGCTCCTTGCGCTCGACGAGCCGGCAGCCGGCATGAACGCGACGGAGCGGGCCGCGCTCACGCATCTTCTCGAACGCGTGCGGCGGGACGGCACGACGCTCCTTCTGATCGAGCACGACGTGAAGCTCGTGATGGGTTTGTGCGACCGTGTCGCCGTGCTCGATTACGGCCGGAAGATTGCGGAGGGCACGCCGCCGGAAGTGCAATCCAATCCCGCGGTCATCGAAGCCTATCTTGGAGGCACGCTTGCTTAGCTTGACCGGCCTCGAGGTCGCCTACGGCGGCATCAGGGCGGTGAAAGGCATCGACCTCGAAGTGCGCGAGCGTGAACTCGTCACTCTCATCGGGGCGAATGGAGCGGGCAAGACGACCACGCTGAAAGCGCTCGCGGGGTGGCTTCGGCCGGCGCGCGGTTCCGTTCGGTACGAAGGCCGCGACATCACCGGCAAGCCTGCTCACGAGCTCGTCGCGATGGGGCTCGCGCTCGTACCGGAAGGCCGCGGTGTGTTCGGCAGGCTGACCGTTGCGGAGAACCTGGCGATGGGCGCCTATACGAGGCGCGATGCGGGCGTCGCGGCGGATTACGACCGTGCCTACGCGCTCTTCCCGCGCCTCGCTGAGCGCCGCAAGCAACTTGCGGGAACGCTCTCGGGAGGAGAACAGCAGATGCTCGCGATTGCGCGCGCGCTCATGAGCCGGCCGAGGCTGCTCCTGCTCGATGAGCCAAGCATGGGTCTTGCGCCGATCATGGTGCAGAAGATTTTCGAGACCATCAAAGCCGTCGCTGCGGAAGGCGTCACGCTGCTGCTCGTCGAGCAGAACGCAAAGCTCGCACTGGAAATCTGCAGCCGAGGGTACGTGATGGAAAGCGGGGAGATCGTGCTTGCAGACAGCGCGGATGCGCTCCTCGTGAATCCGCAGGTTCGGCGCGCGTATCTCGGCGAATGAACGGTGCCGGCGTCGTGCGTACGCGGCGCGGCAACGTCACACCCAATCTTTTGCGAGGAGGAAATCCGTATACAGCCGCGCTTCGGGCGTGTTCGGTTCCGGCGCCCAGTCGTAGCGCCAGCGAACGAGCGGCGGCATCGACATGAGTATCGATTCGGTGCGTCCGCCTGACTGGAGTCCGAACAGCGTACCGCGGTCGTAGACCAGATTGAACTCGACGTAGCGGCCGCGGCGGTAGGCTTGAAAATCGCGCTCGCGCTCGCCGTAGCTCATGTCGCGCCGCCGTGCGACGATCGGTTCGTAAGCCGGCAGAAAATGCTCGCCGACGCTGCGCATCATCGCGAAGCATGTTTCAAAATCCGGCTCGTTCACGTCGTCGAAAAAAATACCGCCCACACCGCGCGGCTCGTTGCGGTGGCGAATGAAAAAATACTCGTCGCACCAGCGCTTGCAGCGCGGATAGCGCTCGGCGCCGAAAGCCGCGAGCGCATCGCGGCAGGTGCGATGGAAATGTCGTGCGTCTTCCTCGTACCCGTAATACGGTGTCAGGTCCATGCCGCCGCCGAACCACCACACCGGCTCTGAGTCCGCTTTCTCCGCAACAAAGCAGCGCACGTTCATGTGCACGGTCGGAACGTAAGGATTGCGCGGATGCAGGACGAGCGACACGCCCATCGCCTGAAACGCGCGACCGGCAAGCTCGGGACGCGCGGCCGAAGCGGATGCAGGCAGCCCGGGGCCGTGCACGTGCGAGAAGCCTACGCCTGCGCGCTCGAAAAGATTGCCTTCTTCCAGTATGCAGCTCACGCCGCCGCCGCCCTGCGGCCGCTGCCATGCATCGCGGCCGAAAGCCTTGCCGTCGAGAGAGGAAAGGCGCGCGACGATGTCGTCCTGCAGGCCGGTAAGGAATTTCTGGACTGCTGTAGGATTCACGCCGGGGGCGGTCGATCAGCCGTTCGGGGTCGACGGGGTATCCGTCGGCTTCCCACCGCCTCGCGGTGTGCGCGGCTGGATTGCACGCTGACCGATATCACGGCGGTACTGCATGCCCTGATAGCGGATGCGGCTCACGATTTCGTACGCGCGCTTCTGCGCCGTACGAACATTGTGCCCAAAGGCAGTGACACACAGCACGCGTCCACCGTTAACGACGAGGCGGCCATTCTCCATCGCCGTTCCGGCGTGAAAGACGCGGTAATCGTCGCCGGGCTTCGGCAGGCCTTCGATCGCGGCGCCCTTGCGCGGGGCATCCGGATAGCCTTCCGACGCGAGCACCACGCCGAGTGCCACGCGCGGGTCCCACTCGGCTTCCGCGCGGTCGAGCGTGCCATCGAGTGCGTGATCGATCAATGTCAGGAGATCGCTTTTCAGGCGAAACAGTATCGGCTGCGTCTCCGGATCGCCGAGGCGGCAGTTGAACTCGACCACTTTCAACTCGCCGTTACGTCCGATCATCAGGCCGGCGTAAAGAAATCCCGAGTACGGCACGCCTTCCGCGCGCATCCCGGCGATCGTGGGATCGATCACTTCGCGCATCACGCGCGCATGCACGGCTGGCGAGACCACGGACGCAGGAGAATACGCACCCATGCCGCCGGTGTTGGGGCCGCGGTCGTCGTCGAGCAAGCGCTTGTGGTCCTGGCTGCTCGCAAGCGGCAGCGCATGCTGGCCGTCCGCGAGCACGATGAAGCTTGCTTCCTCGCCTTCGAGGAATTCTTCGATGACGACTCGCGCGCCGGCTTCGCCCATCTGATTGTCGACGAGCATCCGGTCGACGGCGCTATGCGCCTCGGCAACCGTCATCGCTACC
The DNA here is from genome assembly GCA_035650035.1 of Burkholderiales bacterium. Taxonomy (GTDB): domain Bacteria; phylum Pseudomonadota; class Gammaproteobacteria; order Burkholderiales; family SG8-41; genus JAQGMV01. Next base: position 10,698 of record DASRIK010000559.1, read on the forward strand.
ACCACGCCTTTGCCTGCCGCAAGGCCGTCGGCTTTCACGACGATCGGCGCGCCCTGGCGCTCGATGTATTCGCGGGCTGCCTTGGCATCCGTAAAGGTCGCGTAAGCTGCCGTCGGAATGCGGTGGCGAATCATGAAGCTCTTCGCGAAATCCTTCGAGCTTTCGAGCATCGCGGCGGCGCGCGTCGGTCCGAAGATGCGCAGGTTCGCCGCCTGAAATGCATCGACGACACCCGCCGCCAGAGGTGCTTCGGGTCCGACGACGGTGAGATTGATGGCTTCGGTTTTCGCGAACTCGACGAGCTCGGGAAACGTCGTGAGTGGAACGTTCGTCACGCCCTCCTCGCCCGCGGAACCCGCATTGCCCGGCGCGACGAAAACCTTGAACACGCGTGGAGACTGCGCGAGCTTCCAGGCAAGCGCGTGCTCCCGGCCACCGGAGCCGATGACGAGGATTTTCATTTAATGACGGAAATGTCGCACGCCGGTGAACACCATCGCGAGGCCGTGCTCGTCCGCGGCAGCGATGACTTCGCCGTCGCGCAGACTCCCGCCCGGCTGGATCACCGCGTTAGCTCCCGCTTCGGCGACGACATCTACGCCGTCACGGAATGGGAAAAAAGCGTCAGAAGCAACGACCGACCCCGCGAGCGCGAGGTGCGCGTTCTGCGCCTTGATCGCCGCGATGCGCGCCGAATCGACACGGCTCATCTGCCCCGCACCGATACCGAGCGTCCGGCCCTGTGCACAGAACACGATCGCGTTCGACTTCACGAACTTCGCCACACGCCAGGCGAAAAGAAGGTCCGCAAGCTCGCGCGAATCCGGCGCGCGCTTCGTCACCACCTTGAGCCCGGATGACGGCACGTTCAGCGCATCCGGCGTCTGGACGAGCAGGCCGCCGCCGACGCGTTTGAAGTCGAGCGCGTTCGCCTCGGCCCCGAGTGGCACCGCGAGCACGCGAATGTTCGCTTTCGCGGCCATGACAGCCGCTGCCGCGTCCGATATCTCGGGCGCGATCACGACTTCCACGAACTGCTCGCACACGGCGCGCGCCGCCGCTTCCTCGAGCAGCCGGTTGAACGCGATGATGCCGCCGAACGCAGACGTCGGATCCGTTGCGTGTGCTTTGCGATATGCGATCTCGAGGTCTTCACCGAGGCCTACCCCGCATGGGTTGGCATGTTTCACGATGACGCACGCCGGCGTATCGAACGTTTTGACGCACTCCCACGCCGCGTCGGCATCGCCGATGTTGTTGTACGAAAGCTCTTTGCCCTGTACTTGCCTGTACTGCGCCAGACCTCCGGCGACGGGCTGCAGGTCGCGGTAAAACGCCGCGCGCTGATGCGGATTCTCGCCGTACCGCAGCGGTTGTGCGAGCTCGAACTGCTGATTGAGGCTTCGCGGAAAGAACTCGCGCGAGGCGCCCGAGGCATCCAGTCGAGTGAGATAGTTGCTGATGGCGCCGTCGTATCCGGCCGTGTGCGTGAAAGCCTTCTGTGCGAGCCGGAAGCGCGTCTCCGCCCCGACGCCACCGCTTGCCGCAGCCATCTCCCTCAGCAGCGGCGTGTAATCCGCCGGATCGGTCACAACGGTTACGTGCTGATAGTTTTTGGCGGCGCTGCGCACCATCGCGGGACCGCCTATGTCGATGTTTTCTATCGCTTCGGCGAGCGTGCATCCGGGGCGCGCGACCGTTTCGCTGAAGGGGTAGAGGTTCACCACGACGAGGTCGATCGTTTTGATCCCCGCGCGCTCGAGCGCTTCCATGTGCGCCGGCAGATCGCGGCGCGCAAGGATCCCGCCATGCACTTTGGGGTGCAGTGTCTTCACCCTGCCGTCCAGCATTTCGGGGATGCCGGTATAGTCCGCGACTTCCGTCACCGGCAAGCCGGCTTCCTGCAGGAGTTTGGCGGTCCCGCCGGTCGAGATGAGGTTTACGCCGTGCGCCCGCAGCCCGCGGGCAAAATCGACGATGCCCCTCTTGTCCGAAACGCTGAGAAGTGCGTGCTTGATTGCAGCCACCGATCGTAAGCCGCTCAGAACTTGATGCCGTGCGCTTTCATTTTCTTGCGCAGGGTGTTGCGGTTGATGCCCAGCATTTCCGCCGCGTGCGTCTGGTTGCCTCGGACGCGGTGCAGCACCGACTCGAGCAGCGGCTTTTCGACACAATTGATCACCATGTCGTAGACACCGCGGGCCCGTTCTCCATCCAGATCCTTGAAATACCCTTCGATGGCTCTGCGCACCACGCGAGCCATTTCGTTGTCGTTCATCATGCCGCGAGTTCCTCGATGTACTGCAGGCGTCGCCCCCGCTCCGCAAGCTCCGCGAAAAAAGCGTTCACCGCGGCGAGCTGCTCCGCCGCAGTCTGCAACTGATTCATGCCGTGGCGAAATGCCGCCGATCCCGCCAGACCTTTCGTGTACCAGGAAATGTGCTTGCGCGCGACGCGCACGCCTGTGTATTCGCCGTAAAAACCGTACAGGTCGTTCAGGTGGTTCACCAGAACGCGGTGTATCTCGGCCACTTCGGGCGGCGGCAGACGCTCCCCGGTGGCCAGATAGTGACTGATCTCCCGAAACATCCAGGGCCGGCCCTGTGCGGCGCGGCCGATCATCACGGCGTCCGCACGTGTGCGCTCGAGCACGTCTTTCACGCGCTCCGGTGTGTCGATGTCGCCATTCGCGATCACGGGGATCGCCAGCCGCGACTTCACTTCCGCGATCGTGTCGTACTCGGCGTCGCCCGAGAAGCCGCACGCTCTCGTGCGGCCGTGTATCGCGAGCGCCTGCACGCCGCTCGCTTCTGCGATTTTCGCGACCTTCACGGCGTTGCGATTGTTTCGGTCCCAGCCGGTGCGAATCTTGAGCGTGACGGGCACGTCCACGGCATTGACGACCGACTCCAGAATGCGCGCAACGAGCGGCTCGTCCTTGAGCAACGCGGAACCTGCCATGACGTTACAGACTTTCTTCGCGGGACAACCCATGTTGATGTCGATGATCTGCGCGCCTTCATCGACGTTGTAACGCGCCGCTTCAGCCAGCATTTGCGGATCCGCACCGGCGATCTGCACCGAGATCGGCTCGACTTCGCCGTCGTGATTCGCACGCCGCCGCGTCTTTTCGGAACCCCAGAGCAGCGAATTGCTCGCGACCATTTCGGATACCGCCATGCCGGCACCCATTTGCTTGCACAACTGACGAAACGGACGATCCGTCACACCGGCCATCGGTGCGACGATCAGGTTGTTCTTCAGTTGAAAAGGGCCGATACGCATGCAGCGCGGAACCGCAATGGGAATTTTTTTGGAAAGGGCGTAATTGTAATCGTACGGCGCAGGCGAGGAAAAGCTTCGTATGCGCCGCGCGGCACTTTCGACGCATACGCGCTGCTCGTGGTCGCGCAGAAAAATAATCGATGCGAGAGAGAGTTACGTCGTTCGCTTCTCCGCACAACGCAACGCCCGACGTGAACGCACGCTCGCATCAGCCGCGCGCGCCGAATATCATGCGGCGAACGACGAAATCCTTCGCCGGAGGAAAGTTATCGAGCAGCGTGAGGCCGATGCCCCGTGCGATGGCGAGCGGCGGCCAGTCGTTCGAGAACATTTTCACCAAGCCATGCGTGAAGCCGATACCGCCGAAGCGATCGATGCGGCGGCGGGCGGCATACGCTCGCAGCAACGCCGCGTCCCCGGCCCCACGCTTGCGGATTTCAGTTGCGAGCTCCCACGCGTCGCGCAGGCCCAGGTTGAGCCCCTGGCCTGCGACCGGATGCAACGCCTGGGCTGAATTGCCGACGAGGGCTGCGCGACCGGCCGTCGGATGTTCCGCAATCCGCAGCACGAGCCGATGTGCTGCGCGGGAGGTTACGCGAGTAAAACCCCCGAGCCGGTCGCCGAAGCATTCGCGGAGCGCTTCCGCGAATTCATCGGCTGTTGCGCTGCACAGTTGCTCGGCGAAAGGCGGCGCGGTCACCCACACGAGCGCATATCCGCTGCCGTACGGCAGCAGTGCGAGCGGTCCATCCGGCGTAAAGCGTTCGTACGCGGTATGGTCGTGATGGAGCGGCGTTTCGACGCGCGCGGACACCGCGGTCTGGCCGTATTCGACGACGCGTACGTCTACACCCGCTGCTTCCGCGTTCCCGTCCGCAACGACGACGACGGATGCGAAGCAGTCTTCAGCACTTGCGGGCGTGTCGAACTGGATGTGTGCCACCGCGCTGTCGTGCGCAATCGAGGTGACGCGCGTGCCGCGCAGGGTCCGCAGCGCGCCGCGCGCCTGTGCAGCGGCCACGGCGGAGTCGAGCGCGGCTCCAAGCATGGAGTAATCGACGACGTACCCCAACGCGGGCAGCTGTGCGTCGTGAGCGGTGAACACGGTACGTCCGAAGCGCGCACGTTGTGAAACGTGAACTCGCATGACGGGCGTCGCGCTGCCAAGCAGGTCCCACACGCCCCGCCGTTCGAGTATGAGCCGGCTGCCGTGCGAGAGCGCGAGTGGCCTCGCGTCGCGCGCCGGTGTCAGCGCATCTCGCGCTTCGATGAGGAGGACGCTGAGCCCAGCAGCCTCGAGCTCGAGCGCCGCCGCGGCGCCAACGGGCCCGCCACCGATGACCGCGGCGTCGACGTGCATGGGCTACTCCTGGCAGCCTCCGTGAGGTGAAGCGCCGTTCATGTTGCGCTTCGGCACATCAGCGCTTCGATATCGGCTATCGTTTTCGGTGCTGCGGCCGTGATGATCTCGCATCCGGACTCGGTGACGACGGCGTCGTCTTCGATGCGCACACCGATGCCGGCGTACTGCCGGGGCACGTCAGGACCGGGTCGTATATAGCAGCCCGGCTCAACGGTGAGCACCATGCCGGGCAGGAGCTCTCGCCAGTCCCCATCGCGCTTGTATGCGCCGGCGTCGTGTACATCGAGACCGAGCCAGTGCCCGGTTCGGTGCATGTAAAACTTCTTGTAGCTTTCCGTTTCCAGCGCCTGCTCCAGACTGCCCGTGAGCAGCCCGACATCGAGAAAGCCCTGGACGAGCACGTTCACTGCGGCGTCGTGCGGTGCGCTCCAGCGGTTTCCCGGCTTCACCTCCGCGATTGCGGCCGTCTGAGCGGCCAGAACGAGCTCGTAGATGTCGCGTTGCGGGCCGGTGAAACGGCCGTTCACAGGAAAAGTCCGCGTGATATCCGATGCATAGCCGTCGAGCTCACAGCCGGCGTCGATCAGCAGGAGCTCGCCATCGCCGAGGGTGCCGTTGTTCTCCACGTAGTGCAGCACGCACGCATGCTCGCCCGACGCGACAATAGGCGTATACGCCGGCGCTTGTGCACCGCTCCGCCGGAATTCGTGCAGCAGCTCCGCTTCGATCTCGTACTCGCCGACGCCCGGTCGTGCAGCACGCATCGCGCGGCGGTGTGCCCCGGCCGAAATATCGGCGGCGCGGCGCATGACGGCAATTTCCGCAGCGTCCTTGACGACTCGCATTTCGTCGAGCGGAACATGCACATCGCTGATCGATTCCGGCGGCGTCACGCCGGCGCGCGCGCGATTGCGCACCTCGTTCATCCAGCGGATCACGCGCGAGTCCCAATCGGCATCGGCACCCAGATGGCAATAGACCGCGGGCTCGTTCGCCAGGAGCTCGGGCATCGTCAGGTCGAGCCTCGCGGTCGGATGCGCCTCGTCCAGACCGAAGAGCTCGCGGGCCGCTTCCGGTCCATAGCGATAGCCGTCCCAGATCTCGCGCTCCTCGTTCTTCTCGCGGCAAAAAAGGACGCTCCGCGGTTTGTCGCCGGCGATCACCACCAGCACGGCGTCCGGCTCGGGAAATCCGGTGAGATAGTAGAAATAACTGTCGTAACGATACGGGTAGTGGGCGTCGCGGTTACGCGTGCGCTCCGGCGCGGTGGGAATCACCGCAACGCCGTGCTGCATGCGGGCGGCGAGTCGTGCACGGCGCGCCGCGTACAGAGCTGAATCCATCGATTGCTTCCCGAAATCAGGCGCGGAGCGCGCGGTCGAGGGCTTTCAGGCGCTCCGGTGTACCGACATCGCACCAACGGCCGCCGAAATGTTCGCCGCTCACGCGCCCCGCGGCGATGTTCGGCTTGAGCACAGCAGCAAGCTGGCACTTCGTGCCGGCCGGTATGTCCGCGAACAACGAAGGATCATACACACCGATGCCGCTGAACGTGTACTTTGGCGTGCCCTCGAGCGCGACACGCCTGCCCTCGAGCGCGAAATCGCCAGTCGGGTGGTGCGCGGGGTTGTCGATCAGCACGAGGTGAGCGAGATCGCCGCTTTTCGGCGCTGCGAGGGTCGAAAAATCGAAATCGGTGTGAACATCT
>DASRIK010000560.1:0-5269 GCA_035650035.1 Burkholderiales bacterium
GCGGTGTATACGGTCATTCTGATCGTAGGGATCGCCCGTCTCGGACAGGGACCGGACGCGTACCACGGCTTCCTGCAGGCGCTTCGAAGCCCCCTCAGCATTGCATTTCATCTCCTGGCGCTCGTTTTTTCCGTGTACCACAGTGCGACGTGGTTCAACCTCGCTCCAAAGGCGATGCCGGTGCGGTTCGGCGAAAGCGCGCTTCCCCATGCGGCTATTGCAGGCGCGCATTACGTCGGCTGGGTTCTCCTCAGCCTTGCCATTCTCTGGTTCGCTGGAGTCTTCTGAAGATGGCAAAGTCGAACAAGCCGATCGTGTGGGGTCCGTTCGCCGCCGGTGGTACCGTGACGGCTTTCGTGACGCCAGTGCTGATCGTGCTCACGCTGCTCGCCGCGCTCGGCGACACGCCACGGGGGCTCAGCTACGACGCGCTGCGCGAATTTCTCGGACACTGGTTTGCCCAGCTCGTCGTCTTCGGTGTGCTCGCACTGTCGTTATGGAGCTCGGCGCATCGCCTGCGAATCACGTTTTTCGACTTTGGCGTCCGGCGCGACCGGGCGATCGCGGGAATACTGTATTTGCTGGCTGCCGCGGGCACGCTGGCGATCCTCTATTTTCTGCTGCGCCTGTAAGCTCTGTGCGGCTGCACGCCGCGTTTGGATCTATGTCAAAGTCGATCCCGGCGCACGGATGATAATGCCGTTTACGTGAAAGGAATGTCTCGATGCCACCACCCCCGCTGGCCGTTCGCGAAGCGATCCGGGAAAAGCGCTTCAGCAACGTATGGACGAGAGAGCTGAATGCCGTTTTCGCCGATGTCGCGCCTTACTACGACCGGGCGAACCTGGTGGCGAGCCTCGGTCTCTGGAACTGCTTCAGAGATCAATTCCTGAGTACGATCGAGCTCAAGCCGGGCTACCGGGTGCTCGACGTGTGTGCCGGAACCAACGCGATCGGCATCGGGCTGCTCGAACGGGAACCCAGCCTCGAAGTGCATGCGATCGATCGCAGCGAAGCGATGCAGCGCGTCGGACAGGAGCGCGCGCGCGAGCACGGCTTTCATATCGAAAGCGTGCTCGGTGACGTGCATCGCCTGCCTTTTCCCGACAACCATTTCGATATCGTGACGCTGCAATTTGCGTCACGGCATCTGAAGGTAAGGACGGTTTTCTCGGAGATCTACCGGGTGCTCAAGCCAGGTGCGCGGTTTCACCATTGCGACATGCTGCGGCCCGCAAATCCGCTCGTCGAGACCGCCTATTACACTTATCTGCGGTTCTGTCTCAACTTCACCGCGCTCGTTTTCAACAGCGGACCTGCGGCGCTCAACTGCAGAAAGTACTTTATCGATGCGCTGCAGATGTTCTATTCGCCGGAGGAGCTGTCTACGCTGCTGCGCGAGCTCGGCTACAAGCAGGTGCGCGTAAGCACCGTGTTCGCCGGCATGCTGGCGTTTCACAAAGCGAGCAAGACACCGGCCATCTGACCTTGGGCGCGCGGCTCCAGCAGGTATTTCGCGATCGCATGGACCGGCCGTCCGCCCTCGCACACCTGAACGGCAGAATGCTGGCTGCGTTCAGCTCCCGCACCACCTCGGAGCTGCGCGCGGCGCTGCCGCTCCGGCTCGCATTACCGCACGTGGAGCCGCTCCTCGAGCTGAACGTTCAGAAGGAAATACGTAAGGATGCGCTCATCATCCGCCACGCCGGGCAGAACGGCGCTTGCCCGGCCGAGAGCGAGCTCGTGCGCGCGCTGTTCTTGCAGACGAAAAAAATCGACCAGGACTTCGTAGCGCGTGTCGGCGCATTCCCGCTGCGTATCGTCATACCGTATGCGGAGATCGAACCCTTGCGAGTCGACCGCATCAAGCGCGTGCTCGCTTCAACCGACCGGATACTCGGTGCCTGGCGTGAACACGCGCATCTACGCGGTGCACTGCGGGCCGCCTATTCTCAAAGCGAGCTCGAAAGCACGCTGCGCCAGATACTGGATTTGTATGCGCGCGAAACACGTGCTCTCACGCGCTCCGTTCGCCTGCCGCTACTTCTCGAACCGCTGCGAGAGCGCATCGCGCAGCACCTGCTTACGATCATGCGGGGCGCCGGCGCCCACCTTGCCGCCGACGTCGCGCGTGGGGTCTATCGCCATCGTGCAACCTTTTGATCTTGACGCTTTTTCATTGACCGTTTCGCACGCTGCACGTTAAAATTCACGGCTAAGTGAGTGGGACTAAAGCTGCAACATTCAGGAGATGCGGCGGTTTACTGCGGCGCGATAGCCCCATCTGCAACTACGCTGCAGCCGCCTGGTCATACTTCGTGGATCTGAAGCGACTGCAGCACTTCCAAAGATCGGCACCTTATGGGCGCACCCGAGAACCTGAGCGACAAAGGATTCATCACGACGACGGCAGACAAGCTCGTGAACTGGACGCGCACGGGTTCGTTGTGGCCCATGACGTTCGGGCTCGCATGCTGTGCGATCGAAATGATGCACGCCGGAGCGTCGCGTTACGACCTGGATCGGTTCGGGATCGTTTTTCGCCCGAGTCCGCGTCAATCCGATGTCATGATCATCGCGGGCACGCTATGCAACAAGATGGCGCCGGCGCTGCGCAAAGTCTACGACCAGATGGCTGAACCGCGTTGGGTCGTTTCGATGGGCTCCTGTGCGAACGGCGGCGGGTACTATCACTACTCGTACTCGGTCGTGCGAGGGTGCGATCGCATCGTGCCTGTCGATATTTATGTGCCGGGATGTCCGCCGACTGCCGAAGCGCTCCTCTACGGCCTCATTCAGCTCCAGAACAAGATCAAGCGCACCAACACCGTAGCTCGTTGATGGCCAAGCTCGACAAGCTCACTGCCGCCCTGCAGCGCGTGTGCGGCGACCGACTTGCAAGCGTCGAGGTCGCGCTGAATGAAGTGACCGCGGTCGTCGAACCCGAGAATCTGCTCGATATAGCCGTTTTGCTGCGGGATTCGCCCGAGCTGCACTTCCAGCAGCTCATGGATCTGTGCGGTGTCGATTACAGCGCCTATGCCGGCGGTGTCGAAGAGGCGCTCGACGGAGTTGCGCCGTCACGGCCTCGGACGCGACGCTTTGCAGTCGTCTATCACCTCCTCAGTCTCACGCACAACTGGCGCATGCGCCTGCGGCTCTTCGCGCGCGACGACGAGTTTCCGGTGGTGAATTCCGTCATCGGTGTGTGGCCTTGCGCGAACTGGCTCGAGCGCGAAGCTTTCGACCTGTTCGGAATCGTCTTCACCGGCCATCCCGATCTGCGTCGTCTGCTCACCGATTACGGTTTCATTGGCCATCCGTTTCGTAAAGACTTTCCGATTTCCGGCAACGTGGAGATGCGGTACGACCCCGATCAGCAGCGCGTGGTCTATCAACCGGTCACGATCGAACCGCGCGAAATCACCCCGCGTATCGTTCGCGAGGAAAACTACGCCGATACCGAGCTCAAACGTGAAACGTAAATTCGGCAGGTGGGCTGCTGTCATGAGCAGCTACACGATGGACGTTGGCTCAGGCTGCCGCGGCGGGTTCGGCTCGGCAAGCCAGGTCAGCGGTCGTCGAAATCATTGACGGATTTCATCAATGGCTGAAATCCGAAACTACACCATGAACTTCGGGCCGCAGCACCCGGCGGCGCATGGCGTGCTGCGGCTCGTGCTGGAGCTCGATGGCGAAGTCATCCAGCGCGCGGATCCGCACATCGGCCTGCTTCACAGGGCGACCGAAAAACTCGCGGAAACGCGCACGTATTTGCAGAACGTGCCGTATTTCGACCGCTTCGACTACACCACGATGATGTGCAACGAGCACGCGTACGTGCTCGCAGTGGAGAAGCTGCTCGGGATCGAGCCGCCGATACGCGCCCAGTACATCCGCGTGATGTTCGACGAGATCACGCGGCTCCTCTCGCACACATTCGCGCTCGCCGCGCACGGCCTCGATCTCGGGGCCATGACGGTCTTTCTTTACTGTTTCCGCGAGCGCGAGGACCTGCTCGACGTCTACGAAGCTGTTTCGGGCGCGCGCATGCATGCGGCGTACTACCGGCCGGGCGGCGTGTACCGCGACCTTCCGGATCGCATGCCGCAATACCAGCCTTCGCGTTTCCGGAGCGAAGCGACCGTGCGCGAGCTCAACAAGAACAGACAGGGTTCCGTGCTCGATTTCATCGAGGACTTCGCCGAACGGTTTCCGAAGCACGTGGACGACTACGAAACGCTGCTCACCGAGAACCGCATCTGGAAGCAGCGCACGGTCGGAGTCGGCGTGGTGTCGGCCGAACGCGCGATCGAGCTCGGCTTCAGCGGTCCCATGTTGCGGGGCTCGGGCGTCGAGTGGGACCTGCGCAAGAAACAGCCCTACCTCGTGTACGACCGCCTCGATTTCGACGTGCCCGTCGGCGTGAACGGCGACTGCTACGATCGGTATCTCTGCCGCATCGAGGAAATGCGCCAGTCGAACCGCGTCATCAAGCAATGCGTCGACTGGCTGCGCAAGAACCCTGGCCCGGTCATAGTCGATGATCACAAGGTCGCTCCTCCGGCCCGCGTCGCCATGAAAAGCAACATGGAAGAGCTGATCCACCATTTCAAGCTCTTCACCGAAGGCATGTACGTCCCCGCGGGCGAGGCCTATGCCGCGGTCGAGCATCCCAAGGGCGAATTCGGCGTTTACCTCGTATCCGACGGCGCGAACAAACCTTACCGGATGAAAGTTCGTTCGCCGAGCTTCATCCACCTCTCGGCCATGGACGAGCTTTCGCGCGGCCACATGATCGCCGATGCGGTCGCGATCATCGGCACGCTCGAGATCGTGTTCGGAGAGATCGACCGATGAACGCGCCCATGCTGCTCTCGCCGGAAGCGCTCGTGAAAATAGACGCTGCGGTTGCGAAGTATCCGCCCGACCAGAAACAGTCCGCAGTCATGGCCGCGCTGACCATCGCGCAGGACGAAAAAGGCTGGCTCTCCACGGAGACGATGGACTTCGTCGCGCACTATCTCGGCATGCCGCCTATCGCGGTGTACGAAGTCGCAACGTTCTACACGATGTACGATCTGAAGCCGGTCGGTCGTCACAAGCTTACGCTCTGCACGAATCTGCCGTGCGCGCTGCAGGGTGCGAACGCGGCGGGCGAGTACCTGAAGAAAAAGCTCGGCATTGGTTACAACGAAACCACGCCGGACGGGCGCATCACGCTGAAAGAGGGCGAGTGTTTCGGCGCATGCGGTGATGCCCCGGTTTT
>DASRIK010000561.1:0-2983 GCA_035650035.1 Burkholderiales bacterium
TGGACGTACTTCCCCTGCTCCAAGATGCCGCGGCTCGGTGCCACGGGCCACCTTACGCCCGAGCAGATCGTGCACCTGGTTGCGTACCTTGTGGACCCACAGTCGCCACTCAACGGTAAGTAAGACGCTCGCTCGTCTCACGCGGCGTCGGCCATGACGCGCAGAGAATTCCTCGAAGCGCTGGCGGTAGCCATTACGGCCGGCTTTCCGGTGCACGCTGCGGAACGTGCGACCACGCAAAGCGCCGAGGCGCTGTATCGGCTTCCGCCTGCAGCGGGCAAGGTGACGCTGCTGCATTTCACCGACTGCCATGGGCAGCTCTTGCCCGTGCACTTTCGCGAGCCCGATACGAACATCGGAGTGGCTGACGCGCGTGGGCGCCCCCCTCACCTCGTGGGCGAGGCGCTGCTCAAACACTTCAGTGTCGCGCCCGGCACAGCGCTCGCGCACGCCTACACGCACATCGACTTCGTTCCGGCCGCGCGCATTTACGGCCGACTCGGCGGCTTCGCGCATTTGAAGACCCTGGTCGAGCACGTACGTGCGCAGCGGCCGCACTCGCTCTTGCTCGATGGCGGCGACAGCTGGCAGGGCTCGGCGACGGCTTTGTGGACGCAGGGCGCAGACATGATCGCCGCGTCGAAGCTGCTCGGCGTCGACATCATGACCGGTCATTGGGAGTTCACGTACGGCGCGCGCCGCGTTCAGCAGGCGGTCGATCGCGATCTCAAGGGAAGCATCGAGTTCCTCGCTCAGAACGTTCGCACGAGCGACTTCGACGATCCCGTTTTCAAGCCTTACACCATGCGCGAGCTGAACGGCATACCCGTCGCGGTGATCGGCCAGGCTTTTCCGTATACACCAATCGCCAACCCGCGGCATTTCGTTCCCGATTGGACCTTCGGCATCCAGGAAGAACGTCTGCAGCGATTCGTTGACGAAGTGCGCAAGAAAGGCGCGCGGGCCGTGGTGCTGCTCTCGCACAACGGGATGGACGTCGATCTCAAGCTCGCCTCACGCGTGACCGGGCTCGATGCGATCCTCGGGGGCCATACGCACGACGCCGTGCCGCAGCCGGTTCGAGTAAAGAACGCGACGGGAATCACGCTCGTCACGAACGCGGGCTCGAACGGAAAATTTCTGGGGGTTCTCGATCTCGCGGTGGGCGCTCGCGGCGTGACGGATTACGAGTACCGCCTCCTTCCCGTATTTTCGAACGTGCTCGCGCCGGACAACGCAATGGCTGCGCTGATCCGGCAACAGCGCGCCCCGTACGAGCCGAAGCTCAGCGAGACCCTGGCCGTTTCGGAAGCGCTGCTCTATCGCCGCGGCAATTTCACCGGCACGCTGGATCAGGTGATACTCGACGCGCTGCTCGAAGTGAAACAGGCGGAGATCGCGTTCTCGCCCGGCTTTCGCTGGGGGACTACCATCCTTCCCGGCGCTTCGATCACGCTCGAAGACCTGATGAACGCGACCGCAATTACGTACCCTTACGTCACCGTCAATGAAATGACGGGCGCTGCAATGAAGGATGTGCTCGAAGACGTTTGCGACAACCTGTTCAACCCCGATCCGTACTATCAGCAGGGCGGCGACATGGTGCGGATCGGCGGAATGCAGTACGTGTGCAGCCCTCGCGCGAAGATCGGCCAGCGGATTTCCAAGATGACGCTGAAAGGCAAGCCTGTCGATCCACAGCGCAAGTACAAGGTCGCGAGCTGGGCGCCGGTTGCAGAAGGTGCGACGGGCGAGCCGGTGTGGGACGTGGTCTCGCACTATCTGAGAGCCAGGCGCACTATCGCGCCGCCCGCAGTGAACCGGCCGACGTTGTCTGGCGTCGGCGACGATCCCGGCTTCGCCCCGGTGCACTGACGAACACGGAAACGCGGGAAAAGAAAAAGCCCCTCCGCAGAGGGGCTCGTAAGGTGATGCTGGAGAGTCTTAGGCGAATTCTTCACATCGCCTGAGCTGTCGCTTATCCGTGGCGGCATTCGGCCGGAACGTAGCGATACATCGCCGACCCGCCGGTGGCGCACGTCCAGATCACTTTTCCGTCGGTCGTGTTCACCTGTGGCGTCAGAGTGATCGTCACCGCGGTGCCGACCGAGTCGGCAGCGTTGGTGCCCGTCACCGTGATAGCTCCCGTCGTATTGTCGATGGCCGCCGTTTTTACTCTGCCGGTGGCAGAGAGCGAAGCGCCAGCAGCCCTGTCGGTCGTAGCCGGGTTGTTCTGAATGTTCTCGGTAACTGTGTTCTTGGCCGAGGCGGCTGCAAGAACAAGCTCAGACACGCGCGCACGGATCGTGTAGTCCTGGTAAGCCGGCAGCGCGACGGCTGCCAAAATGCCGATGATCGCGACGACGATCATAAGCTCGATCAACGTAAAACCTTTCTGCAGGCGTTTCATACAACCTCCTTTGAATTTGGATGCCATTAGACGTTCCGCGCAGTTCCTTGAGCAACATCCATACCACCGGCTATTGCCGCAGATGGTGTGACGCAGGTCACGGAAATACGCGTTATGCCATTCGAGAGAGGGACCTTCGCGTCACAAAGTGACGCGTTACGTCAGTCGTCGGACCGCGAACGATCCGTGACTGCGCCCTCGGACCCTGGGTATTACGGCACCGCAGCCGCGGGACTTTTGCGCGTTGACCGCCTTCAGCGATCCCGCTCGATTACCGCAAGCATGCGTTCTCTTTCCGCCCGCCATTCGTCCGCATACTCCCAAGCCGAATATTCGGCGAAATAGGGGCCGCCCAGCGTGTAGTGAACGAGCGCCGCGCCGGGATCCGGCGAGTCGTAGCCGACGAGGTGATTCCACCGCCTGGGGAGCTCTCCGATGTCGTCCTCCCGCGCGAGCCATTTGAACTGGTGCAGGTCGAGTCCCGAAGCCGTGCTGACGTACTCGGGCGTGAGCGCGGCACAGCGTGCATTGTTGAAAAGCATCACGCTCGACCAGTTCTTTTTTTCGTATCTG
>DASRIK010000562.1:0-4482 GCA_035650035.1 Burkholderiales bacterium
GGCTGAGGATCCATACACGCTGGCCCGCCTCGCCCGCCATTCTGCTGCACCTCAAGCTTCTCGTGCAGATGATCTGCCACTTCTACGTAGCGAAACAGCGCGAACAGATGCAGCGCCAGAGCGCGTATACGCATGCGATTTATGAAACAGGTGCGCGACTCACGCATGACGTCAAGAACCTGCTGCAATCGATGAAGACCCTTTGCGCCGCGGCGGCGAACAGCGGTCCGGACCAGGCCGCTGCATTCCAGGCGCTGATTCAGCGGCAGCTGCCGCAGATCACGCAGCGGCTTAACACCACGCTGGATAAGCTCCGCGCGCCGACCAGCGCACAAAGGCAGACCATCGATGCCGAAACGTGGTGGCAACATCTTTCGCAGCGCTACAACGCACGCCCGATCGAATTCACGCTCGACGGCTCGGTCCGTGAGATCGCAATCCCGGCCGAGCTCTTCGACAGCGTTGCCGACAATCTCATCGAAAACGCCTTCAACAAGACTGCCGATTCGGAAAACTTTCAGGTGCGTGTGACTTTCGCGGCCGCGCACCGCGGGACACTCACGGTATGCGACAACGGCTCGCCCGTGCCGAGACACGTCGCAAGCCAGCTATTCGAGGGAGCCGTCAACTCGCACACCGGTTTGGGCGTGGGGCTTTATCAATCCTCGCGGCTTGCGGCGGACTGCGGTTATCGGCTCACGCTCGTCGCCAATGCACCCGGCAGGGTGTGCTTCATGCTGTCGGGTATTGCAGCGGCCGAGTAAACGTTCGCCTGACGACGAAGTGCTAGGGTAGTTGCCCGCCTGCCACCATGCGGCTGATGACGAGCGTCATCGGGATCCACGTCACGATGTCGTCGAACTCCGCACCCGCGGCGTCGGCGCGCGTTCGATTCACGAAGACGCGGTTACTGCTGAGATTCTCGCTTTCGTGGACGTTTGCCGCGCCGCTTCTGGAACCCACGGACCAGATCACAACCACCGCGTTGGTAGCGAGCGTTACCTGCGCGGGCGGCACGCCGGCGCCACAGTCCGCAGCGCCCGCGCCCGTGCCGCTCAGGCATACGTTGAAAAGCGTCGCTCCACCCAAGACAGGGATACCGAGCATGGCCATCCCGCCGCTGCGTACGAGCGCTTTACCGATCGTGTTTGCGTCGGCATACAGTGAATAGCGGATGCGGTTGGAGCTCAAGCCCCACGCATCGACCGCGTATCCCTCGTCGTCGACGGGGGCGACGCCGAGTGTCTTCGCCGGCAGAAAACCGTGGTAGCCCGCTGTGCCGTCGCCGGTGCTCGCGGCACAGATACCGTTCGTGGAATCGTGCGGCGCTGGGCCGGGCGGATCCGGCGGAAGCGCTTCCGCCCCGTTGCTCGTGCTGTCCGCGGGACACGGAAAGTAGCCGTTAGCGACGGCATAGCCAAGCACCGCTTCGCGCGCCTGCGCGAGCATCCGCTGGGTCTCTTCGATCTTGCGGGTCTCGACCTGAGTTTTCAACGGGACGAGAATGCCCCCGAGCAGAAGGGCGATGACGACGATGCCGACGGCTAGCTCGATGAGCGTGAAGCCTGAAACAGCGGTGGGTCTCATAGTGTCGGTGAGCATGCTTTCAGAAGAGCGACGGCGTTCTGGCACGCGTTCGGATTGAGCGTGTTGCGACAGGGCGGCGTAATCATTGCGTTTGCAGCCGCGACGCAGGTACAAAGTCCCAGCGTCAGGTTGTTGACCGCCTCCTGACACACGGCTTTCACGTTCGTGCCGGTCGTATGACACGGCGCGCTCGCCAGCAGCATCGCAGCAGTTGCGCCACACTGCACGTAAGGCGGAGGCGCCGTGATCCAATAGAGACGGTCGCGAGTCGGGGCCGTGATGTTGCGCGGGCATGAAAGCGACGATGCGACGCAGCGCGTGACGCCGCCGACGAGTGTCGGACACTGGCCCACGGGGCATGAGGCAGGTGGCCGCACGTAACTGTCATTCGCGGCCGGGTCGGCCGCCGCGCCTCCGCCGGCCGGCTGGGGATTTGCGTCGCGGTTTTCGGGGTCATCGATGTAGTGTGCCCACATCGTGCGCGTCTGGTTCGGTGCCACGGGCCCCGGCGTAATGAGCACGACGCCATAGCCGTTCGTGCCGTTCACCGAAAGCGTCTGCGGCCCCAAAGGGATGCAGTTCGTGCAGGTGAGTCCGCCATCCTGAAGCAGTGCCCGGGCGACGCTGTAGTAAACGACGTTCGCCCAGTCGTTCGGCTCGAGGTAACGCATGGCCCTCGGCGCAGCCGTGCCGCCGGATGAGTACGCCGTGTATGTAGTTGTGTTCTCATCGATGGAAAACCTCGTCGCATCGATGGGGGTGACCGTGAATACGCCCCCGTTCAGCTGTGTCATGCCTGCGATGCCCGAGAGATATATCTGCTGACCCGCGGTGTAGCCGTGGGGAGCGGTGGTCGTGATGACAGCGGGGTCCGCCTTTGTGATCGCGCTGATGGATCTGTACCAGCTGTGCGGCAGTGCCGTGGGCAGCGCTCTGCCGCCTGAGGTATAGGCGGGATATAGCAGCGTACTCACCGGGATCGAGAATCGGACTGCATCGATGACCGTAACGGCCGCGGAGGTACCGTTCAGCTGCGTCATGCCGGCGATGTCCGTCAGGTACACGGACTGCCCAGTGCTGAAATTGTGGGGGGCGGTCGTCGTGACGACGGCGAGGAGTGCCTGACTGATATGGGTGATCGCCCGGCCAGCTCCGATCGGTAGGCGGCCGCGGTTGTTGTCGGCATCGCTGGAGCCGTTTCCATCGCGATCAGGCCACGGATAGCAGTTGCAACCGCCCGTGAGTTGGCTTTGCCGACGGTATTCGAGAAGAATGTTGAGGAGATCGCCCGCTGCTCGCCGTTCGACGAGCGGCATGAAATCCGTGGTGCGCAGTACCAGCACCTTGTCGTTGAACGAGAGCGAGGGGCGCGCCGTCATGTAAGGCCCCAGCGCAGATGCGTTATTCCAGGCGGAGGCTGCGCCTCCCTGGCTTTCCAGGTAGTTCGACGCGCAGCGATCGCGTCGAATGTTCACACTCGTGCCGCTCATCGTACAGTCCTCGCCGGCTTCGTCGCGGAGCTGCCCTGGGAGCGCCGCGCCAGGGGCGAACACCACGGCCGTCGCTTCCGCCGTAAGCGTCGTCGACGAGGACATGCTGAACACCCTGCGAGTGCCTTTGGTGTCGCTGTTGATTTGCACGGTCGGCTGGTCGCGAAAGTTAGGGGAGAGGGCGTACCAAAGCCGTTCTCCCCCTTCGTCCCGAACATCGCCGATACCGAGCGTTTGCCACGGGAGCCGCCCGATATAGCTCGGGCACTCGCCCGCAACAAAGGCCTCCATGACGCCGTCGTCATCCGTGTCGGGGCAGGGGAGGCTCCCAGGGCGAGTCATATGTCCAACCGCATACGCGACGAGCGCGTCGCGCGCCTGCTCGAGCACGGCTCGCGTACGCGCATCGGCGTTCGCGGCACGCGTCACTTCACTGGAAGCCGAGGAAACGAAAAGTGCGACGCCCACGCCGATCAGTACGATGATCGACAGCAATATGGCCTGACCGCGTTGTACGTGCGAACGCGCGCGGCGCGCGGACGATGCGCGCAGCGCGGCTAGGTGCAGCGGCGTGATGATTTCGCGGCACGGCATAAGTGAACCCGGAAGGTGCCGCTCGGAATTCCGACAGCAGCCTTGTCACGTGATCTGGGCTGCCGGGAATGTAATCGTTTGCCCCTGTATCCACCGTGTGGGAAGTCACAGGTGCCAGGGCCGTCGCGATGGGCGGTAACTTGGCCCCGATGGACGGCGCTCGACGGCTACGGAAGCTGGCCGGCGGCTACCATCCGGCCGAGCAGAACGGGCATGGGTATCCAGCTCACCACGTCGTCGAACTCCCTGCCCGCCGCCGTCGAGCGGACTCGGCTGACGAAGATACGGTCCGCGCTGCCGCCGTTAGTATTTGGGTTTTGTGCTTCGTCGCTACTTGCGGCGCCGACCGCGGCATTCGGGCCGGCAGACCAGATCACTACGGGCGCCGTCGACACGATCGTGCCGGCCGTGCCGCAACCGCTTGCGGAAGCGCCTTTTGCGCCGTCGCACACGTGGAAGAGCGACAGCGCCGGATCCGCGAGATTTGCGAGTCCCGCGGTGCGCATTCCGTAAGCGCGCGTGAGCGCGCTCGTGTTCCCGCCCGGCCCGATCGTCTGGTTCGAGACCGCATACCGAATAACGTTCCCAGCGCTGTACCAGCCGTCAGCTGCATAACCGTTGCCGTCGGATTTGCGGAAACCGAGCGTAGCTGCGGGGAGAAACCCGTAATAAACGGGACATCGGCCCGTCGCGTGGTCCGTGCCTTCGGGCTCACGCCCGGCGCTTGCCGCGTCGGCGGGACACGGAAAATGGCCGTGCGCGGCGACGTAGCCGAGTAGTGCCTCGCGCGCTTCGACGAGGAGCTGCCCGG
>DASRIK010000563.1:0-2087 GCA_035650035.1 Burkholderiales bacterium
GCGGTCCGGGCGAGCCGCCGCCTTGCCTGTACGACTACTTGCCAGCGAATGCGCTGCTGGTGGTCGATGAAAGCCACCAGACCATTCCGCAACTCGGTGCGATGTACAAGGGCGACCGCTCCCGCAAGGAAACGCTGGTCGAATACGGCTTTCGCCTGCCGTCGGCGCTCGACAACCGGCCGCTGCGCTTCGATGAATGGGAAGGCCTGGCGCCGCAGATGATTTTCGTGTCGGCGACGCCGGGCGACTACGAGTCGAGGAAATCGGGCCAGATCGTCGAACAGCTGGTGCGGCCGACGGGCCTCATCGACCCTGAAGTGGATATTCGTCCGGTGCGCACGCAGGTGGACGATGTGCTGTCGGAGATCAAGCGCTGCGTTGAAGTCGATGAGCGCGTGCTGATCACGACGCTGACCAAACGCATGGCCGAAGACCTGACCGAATATCTCGACGAGCACGGCGTGAAAGTGCGTTATCTGCACTCTGACATCGACACCGTCGAGCGCATGGAAATCATCCGCGACCTGCGCCTCGGCAAATTCAACGTGCTGGTGGGAATCAATCTGCTGCGCGAAGGATTGGACATGCCGGAGGTGTCTCTGGTCGCCATCCTGGATGCGGACAAGGAAGGTTTCCTGCGCTCCGACAATTCGCTGATCCAGACCATCGGTCGCGCCGCCCGCAATATCAATGGCCGCGCCATCCTGTACGCGGACAGGATCACCGGGTCGATCCGGCGGGCGCTCGATGAGACGGACCGCCGCCGCAAAGTGCAGATCGCTTTCAACGAGGCGCACGGCATCACTCCGCGCGGCATCAAGAAAGCCGTTTCGGACATCCTGGAAGGCGCGTATTCGGATGCGTCTGGCGCGAAACAGCGCAAGGTTGCCGAACCGGGTGCGGACTATTCGTTGCTGACGCCGGAACAGGCGTCGAAGCGGATCAAGAAGCTCGAGCAGGAAATGTTCAAGCACGCGCGCAATCTCGACTTCGAGGAGGCGGCGAAGATTCGCGACCAGGTGCAGAAGCTGCGGAAAATCGAGCTCGGACTGCCTCCGAATGCGAAGGTGGGTTGACCGGCTTGCTAGTCGCTCATCCCGCCGCTATCCTCTCCCGCCGTTTTTAGCGCGCTTAGCTCAGCGGTAGAGCATCACCTTGACATGGTGGGGGTCACAGGTTCGATCCCTGTAGCGCGCACCAGCTTGTTTCAGGGGGTAGGCCCCCCTTTACGTGGAAGAGAAGAGTGGCAGCGGGAGTGACGGCGTAAGTCACCGACCCGCCGCTGCCGATCTTGGACACCGGTCAGTCCTTATTTATGCCCGTTATCACTCTGCCGGACGGCAGCCAGCGTACTTACTCCCACACGGTCACCGTCGCAAAGATCGCGGCCGACATCGGCCCGGGACTGGCGAAAGCCACCGTCGCGGGCAGGGTGGATGGCAAGCTCGTCGACGCGTCCGATCCCATCGATCACGATGCGAGCGTCTCCGTCATCACCCCGAAGGATGCCGAGGGCCTGGAAATCATCCGGCACTCGTTCGCGCACCTGGTCGGTCATGCAGTCAAGCAGTTGTATCCGACGGCCAAGATGGTCATCGGTCCGGTGATCGATGACGGCTTCTACTACGACATCGCCTACGAGCGGCCCTTCACGCCGGATGACCTGGCGGCGATCGAGACGCGCATTCGCGAACTGATCGCCAAGGACTACGACGTCATCAAGCGCATGACGCCGCGGAACGAGGCGATCGAGACCTTCAAGTCGCGTGGCGAGGAATACAAGCTGCGCCTCATCGACGACATGGCGGAGGAGACCCAGATGGGCCTCTACCATCACGAAGAGTACGTCGACATGTGCCGCGGCCCGCACGTACCCAACACGCGGTTCCTGCGGTCGTTCAAGCTGACGAAGATCTCCGGCGCCTATTGGCGCGGCGATTCGAAGAACGAGCAGCTGCAGCGCATCTACGGCACCGCCTGGACGGATGAGAAGAGCCTCAAGGCGTATCTCACGCGGATCGAGGAAGCGGAGAAGCGCGACCATCGCCGCATCGGCAAGGAACTGGACCTGTTCCATTTCCAGGAAG
>DASRIK010000564.1:0-3590 GCA_035650035.1 Burkholderiales bacterium
GCGCTTGTACACGAAGGGTCACGCCACGGCCGACACTACGCACCTGCCGCGCGGGTTTCCATACTTCGAGATCGCGCCTGCGTCTGCCTGCGAGATAGCGGTCCGCGACTGGCGCGATGCGATCGAACGCGACACCGTCGGCAAGGGAACGGACGAGCCGCACGTACTCCGCATGTGCCCACACCAGTGGCATCGCCGCACCGGTCGGTTTTCCGAGCCGGATGCCGAGCTCGGGTCGCTCTTCATCCCAGACCTGCTCCGGCAGCATCGCGCCGCGTCCGCCGAATCGCTCGAGCGCGCGGCAGTAGGGACGCGCATCGCGTCCGGCGGCGAGCTCGTAGTGCGCGCGTTCACCGGTGAGAAGCGGCCACGCGCGACCTTTGCCCCACCCGAGGAATGGTGCACCGTCCGCGCCGTTGCCGTACCCATCGTGGTTATAGCGCCGCCAGCATGGACCGAAAGGCGTGTCGATTTTCAGCACGGCGTCGATAACCCGCAGCGAGTCTTCCATCAGCGGATCACCCGCTTTGCGGATGCCGTAGCGGACAAGCTCGAGGAAACCCGCATCCACGATGTCTTTAGCCGGGAAATCCACGGGCTCGCCGGGCGCACGATTCGCGAGCGGGAGCCGGCCCGCATTCGGATCTTCCTCCGGCGACAGCTCGTGCGGTGGGACTGGATGGATACGGATGTAGTGGCGAGGCACGCCTGGCAGGAGACTGCCTGCCGTCGTAACGGTCCAGCGCTCGATATGAGATTCCAGAAAATCCGCGTCGTCTTCGATGAACGCGGCAATTGCGGTGTCCCCGCGCGAACGCGCGAAATCCGCAGCGCAAATCAGCGCAGCGATGGTCGCGGCAAGCGTCGACGGCGAATAGCCGCTCGCTTCTTCCCACCGTTCCTGCAGGGTAACCGGCCCGTGGCGAATCAGGAAGTGGGCCGCGGCTTTCACCATCGGGTAAGGATCGAATTCAGCGAGGCAGCCTGCTTTCCACACACGCCAGGCGAGTATCACCGGAAACGCGACTTCGTCGAGCTGCAGCCCCTCCCAGTAAGGCGTGCCGTCGACCCAGAAGTTCTGCGCGAACCCGCCATCGGCACGCTGCGAGACGGCGAGATAGACGAGCGCGCGCCGCGGTATTTCGTTGTTGCCGCACGCGAGAAGCCCGCTTGCGCTCTGGACCATGTCCCGCGTCCATACGAGATGGTAACCGCCGAGATCCTCGTCACCTTTGGCCTCGCCCCAGGGAATGCTCGCGGAAGCGATCAAAGCGCCTTTGAAGATCTTGTCCTCGTGGGCGAGCAGCAGGTTGTGGCTCACGCAATACAGTAAGCCGTTGTCCCCGGTGTGGCGCTTGAGATCGTGCACGTCATGCTGCGCGTCACGCCACTGAGCGATATACGCTTTCCGGTGGATCGCGAAAGGCAGGCTCAGCGATTGCGCCAATGCGGTGGTCGTCGCGTGAAGATTGTCGCCGAAGGACAAGCCGACCGTGAAATCGTCGCGTCCGGCCAGATCGACCTGACCGATGACTGCGATGTTTCCATCGTCGGCCTGGGAGAACTGCCAGTCGAGCCTGAAATTCTGCTTGAGATCCTGCCAACCGTCGCTGAATCCCACATAGCCGCACGAAGTCTTGAGGAAGCGCGTGTTGACGCCGAGCGCGAGGCACGCGCGCTGTCTCCACGCAACGATCACGTCCTTGCGGGCGGCCTGATGGCGACGTGCGGAGTTACCCCATCCGCACCCGTCGAGATGCGGTGCGAGGAGCACGTAGAGCTGCAGGCGGTCTCGCCAGGCTTTATCGGCTTCCACTCGCGCGTGGATCAGCACGCACGCGCGTCCCGGGTCCGCGATGATGTCTTTCACGATGCTGTAGCGGCCTTCCCGATCGCGAGTGACGACGCGAAAGCCGAGCGCACCTTCCTCCATGCACTGGATGTCGTTCGCGAGATCGCGCTTTTCCTCGTGGAAAAACGATTCGCCGTCCGTGATGAGGAACTGCAGGTCTCGGATCTGCGGCCGGTCGATGGTGGGAAAATACACCTCGTTGAGAATGCCGTGCGAGACCGTGAACCAGACGCGGCTCGCGTCCGAGCACGCAGTGCCCACGCCTTCTTTCGAGCTCGAGGTCCAGCGCGGAGGTATGCCAGGGTGGCCGAAAGGGCGCGTGGCGGGGGTGCTGTCGCTCATGTCATGCCCCGCTAGGCGCCCTCTTTCCCCGCAGTTCCTCGCTGAGTCCCGTCGACGCGAAGGCGGAATCGTGAATCACTGCGTTCCAGTCGATGGAAACGCCGATCGGGCCGATACGGTGCTCGCCGGCGCTTTCTCTACTCCGGCTTGATGTTCGCTTCCTTGACGACACGCGACCACTTCGCGATCTCTTTGCGCACCATCGCGGTGAACGCCTCGGGCGTGGTGGGCGAAGGTTCGGCGCCGAAATCGGAAAACGTTTTCTTCATCTCGGCGCTCGCCATGACTTTGTGGATCTCGCCGTTCAATCGATCGACGATCGGCTTCGGCGTTTTTGCCGGCGCAAATATGCCCCACCACAGAGTGGTTTCGTAACCCGGCACACCGGATTCGGCGACCGTCGGCAGCTCGGGCATGAACGTGGTGCGTTTCGCGCTCGTCACACCCAAGGCACGCAGCCGGCCCGATTTCATCTGGGCAGTTACCGACGGCAGGCTCACGATCAACACCTGCACGTTGCCGGCCATGAGATCCGTCAGCGCGGGCGCCATGCCTTTATGGGGTATGTGGACGAGGTCGATCTTGGCCTGCGATTTCAGGACCTCCATCGCCATGTGATTGATGCTTCCGATGCCGGAAGAGGTGTAGTTGAGCTGCCCCGGCCGGGCGCGCGCGATGGCAACAAGGTCTTTCGCCGTCTTCGCCGGGAGCGATGGATGGACGACCAGTACCATCGGTCCGTTGCCCACCATCGTGACGCCCGTGAGATCGTTCACGGGATCGAAAGGCTGCTTGGGCTGGATCGCCACTCCCGCCGCAAACGATGTCGTCGTGATGTAAAGCGTGTGCCCGTCGGGCGCCGCTTTCGCCGTGAGATCGGCTGCGATCAGCTGATTCGCACCCGGGCGGTTATCGACCACCACGGGTTGACCGAGCGATGGACTGATACGCTGCCCGATCGCGCGAGCGAAGATATCGTTGCTCCCGCCCGGCGGCGCGCCGACGAGTATGCGCACAGGTTTTGACGGAAACGAATGTTCGGCGGCATGCGCCGGGCCACATGCGAGCAGCGCCGCGAAAGCTGCAGCGGCAACTCTGAAAGCGTTCATTCGATACTCCGGCTCAGGCGTCGTGAGGGATCGTCCACGCCATCGAATCGTGGCCTGGATAGTACGTGCGGTTCGTCTGCGACGGATTGCGGTTGACGAGCGGCCGCGCGTAGAGCGGGTGCGTGACGCTGCGAACTTCATGCTCGAGCTCGTAGGCGAGCTCGCCCGTGTCGGGATCCACCAGTTGTTTGAAGCGATACTGGTATTGATCGCTTTCCTCGAACACGAGCCCGCGCTCGTTCAACTGCCGGTGCGGTCCCGAGAAGTTCACGACGTACAGCTGAATG
>DASRIK010000565.1:0-6867 GCA_035650035.1 Burkholderiales bacterium
AAAGGCGGAGTGAGCGGCGAGATCAGCACCATCATCACGGCGTACGCCATGAGGATCCGGCCCGACATCGCCTGCGTGTCTCCGATCGAGAGTACGTACAGCGGCACGAGATAGAAACACACGCCGGTCAACAGGATCTTGGCCGGCATCGCCGCGAGCCCGGTTACCGTCATGAACCGCGGGTTCGCCATCAATGCAAAGATTTCAGAAAGACGCGGGATACGTGTGTCGACCCCGCTGGTACGACCGGGCCGGGTCTGCGGCATGAGCCGAATCACGGCGATGGAGCTCAACGCGAGCAGGGCCGCGATGACGAACGTCGGCCGCTCGCCGATGTTGTCGGCCAGTATCCCGCCGATCGACGGCCCGCAGATCGACGCAGCCATGATAGCCCCGACGAAAAGCGCGAAGCTGCGAACGCGACCGCGTGATGTGGAGTGGTCCAGCACATAACCTTGTGCCGAGACGAAGACCATCGCGTATCCGAGCGCGCATAGCGATCGCCAGAGAAGGAGGTCGAGCACGTTCACCGCAAAAGCGCTGGCCACGAATCCGACTGCCGCGATGGCGGCACCGATCATCATCGTTCTGCGGTAACCGGCTCGCTCGCAGTAAACACCCAGGAACGGTTGGCCGAGAGCCACGATGAGCATGAATAGCGCGATCGGAAAGCCGACGACGAGCTCGGGCGCAATGCCAGGCAGCGGTATGAGCAGGCCCTTCACGTACGTCGGCAGGAACGGACGGGTGAGCTCCTCGGCCAGGATGAACAGGAACAGCGGCGCGCGCACCTTCTCGAGTTGCCCCTCCATGGGCGCCGTGTCACGGCTTTCGTCACCGAAGCGGAAGCGCCGGCCAAGCTCCTGCAAGCCCGAGTGCGCCTGCGCGAGCCCTGGCTGGCGCTCGTGCGCTGGCACACGCCTGCCGTCTTCGATCTCCCGCGCAAGCGTCGCGTATGCAGCGTTCACGCGCGCGAGCGCGGCGTTCATGATGCCGAAAAGCGAGCCCACGGCAGATTCGGGCGCATCCGCCCGCGGCGTCGCAAAGTTCCCGGACGCGCCCCGTTCGAGCGACTGCCCCACCGCACGCAGCGAAGCTTCCAGCTTGGCGCCAGCCATGAAGTGAAGCAGCTCCAGCGTAAAGAAGAGCGAAACCACCAGCACCACTACGACGTCGAACAGCATGTCGAGCACGATATGGTCGACGAAGCGGACGTCGATGCCGATATGAACCATGCCGAGCGGCCGCTGCGGCGACACGATCGGGAGCGACACGATGTACTGCTCGCCGACCCGCGTCGCCACGCCTTTTTCATCGGGCGTGGCAAGCAGCGCAAGCACCGGCGCGCTGCGGAAGTATTCTGCGGCACCGGGGGGCGCCTTGAAGCGCTCGTGCAGGATCTTGCCGCGCTGGTCGGTCATCGCCATGTACGAGATCTCGGGCGCCTCGCTCTTCACGTCCTCGAACCGCTGCTCGACGCCGTAAAGCCCCGAAAACTCCATATCGTTCTGGACCGCCGTAAGCACGAGCGCGCGGATCGATGCGCCGACGCTCGACATCTTCTTCGCCATTTCCGGCGCGAGAGTGCGTTCGAATGCGCGATGCGACAGCATCGCGTTGGCTGCCAGAGCGACGAGCACCACGAGCGTGAGTACGCCCGCGAGCCGGAAATAAATGCCGCGTAAATAGCTCATTCCGATGCTCCGCGATGCATACGGGCTCGCAGGCTCGCGATTTCTGTTTCAGCGCTGCGGATCGTTTCCACGAAGTGCTGCAGTGCCGGTCCAAAGAGACCTCTTTTGGCCGCGGCGGATGCGCGGACGGGGTCGACCGCACGCAGTGCCGATTCAACGGCCGCTACGTCGCGGCTCAGCCGCCGCATGACTGCGAGCAGCGCCAACGACGCGAGAGCGGCAGCGATGATAAATACGATGAACGACGAAATGGCGAGCTGACGTCCAGCTACGTTTGCGCTTTGCTGCACACGCTCGTTCGAATAGCGCAGGGCGATGTGCCCGATGATCAGGCCGAAGTTGTTATCGATCGCCATGCCGACGGCCGATTCCACGTCGCCTTCGACGAACCAATCCTCGGTTCCTGCTTTCTTGACCGCCACGAGCCAGTCGGGCGATGCCCTTTGCGCGACACGCTGCTGGTCGGTGCTGTAGAGGATGCGGCCCTCGGTGTCGAAGACGTCGACGCCCGTGATCACGTCGTCCGTCGCCTGTTCGCGTTCCAATGTACTAGGCAGTGTCCCGATGTCGCCGAATTGCAGACCGAGCAGGAGGGAGGATTGAATGACGTTCTCCACCGAGCGACCCGTAGCCAGAATGCGCTCGTGCACCAGCCGGTTTATGGTGCTGCGGTACTTGAAGTAGTTGAGAAGCCCCGACATGCCAACGGCGAAGCCGCAAACGAGCGTTGCAACGACGATCATCCGGCGCTTGGTCGATATCACGATGTCGGTTCCACTGTTTTGTCGTTCTGCACTGCCGCCCACGACGGGGCCAGACGGACCCGATCCCCGTTTCCAGTGCGGTAATCGGCCGCTGCGGGCGTTACTTGAATTTTGATCAGCCGAGAGCCGCCCCACTGGGTCCCGCCCGCGGGTCAAGGCAGGTTCCGAAGCAGCCGTAACCGGAGCGGCCGGCGGCGCCACCTGCGCCTGCAATCAACGGCTTACTGGGAAAAAACTTGCGGCGGGGTCAAGTTCGGAACGTCCTCGCCGATAACTTCGTCCTCGCCGGTCACTTCACCGCGTGGGCCGACGCCTGCGTCGTTACATCGAATGGTGGAGCTGCCGCGCGGGCGAGCCGGGAAGGGGTCGAAGGAAAAATAACGATGCATAGTCCATTCGGTCTGCAGTGCGAAGCCTGCCGGAGCCAAGCGGCACTGCCAC
The DNA here is from genome assembly GCA_035650035.1 of Burkholderiales bacterium. Taxonomy (GTDB): domain Bacteria; phylum Pseudomonadota; class Gammaproteobacteria; order Burkholderiales; family SG8-41; genus JAQGMV01. The sequence goes on from DASRIK010000565.1 coordinate 2,900, forward strand.
GCAGGAACTTCGCATGAGACGCAAATTCGATATCGTCCGGACCGAGGACGCCGCGGGCGCCGCGCCGCCGGTCCGAACCGTTGACGTAAGCTGGGAGCCGAAAGTCCACGGCCCCCGGCGCGTGCTCACCAACTGGGAGCAGTACATGGCCATGGCGAGCCGCGTTGTCGGCCGCTTCCATGGTCAGTTCGCACTGAAGCGCTTTGAATACGAGCACCCGGTCAGGCTGCAGCCCGGAACGCCGCGACGTCTGAAGCGTATATACAAGGTCAGCGTTGCCTATACGGACTGGGGGCCTGCCGACGCGCCCGTGCTCCTGTGCTGCGGCGGCGTTGCGAACGTCGCCATGCGCTTCAGCTACCTCGCCGCCGATCTGAGCGATGCCTTCCGGATTGTCTGCATGGACTGGGTCGGCCGTGGGCGTTCCGGTTGGCTCGCGGCCGAAGGCGACTACTCACTGAATACTTATGCCGAGCAGCTCCGGCAGATGATCGTGCACCTCGACAGAGGCCCGGTGATCGTGCTCGGTTCTTCACTGGGCGGCAGCGCGACGATCGAGCTGATTGCGCGGCATCCACGCCTCGTGAACCGCCTCATATTGAACGATGTGGGCCCACACATTCAGGCCGGGCGCCGCAGGCGCCGTGGCGAAACGATTTCCCGGCATTACGTATTTCGCGACCCGGCGGACATGCTGCGCAAGGTTGGCGCTTCGCAAAAGAACGACGGTCCCGTCAGCGACGACATCCGCTTCAACCTCACGTTTCACCAGACCCGCTGGTCGGATGAAGAAGGCGGGCGTGTCTACCGACACGACGTCCGTGCGATGCAGGCGTACTCGCGCAGCGCCGCGCGCAGCCTCCTCCAGTGGGAGCAGTGGAAGCGCATTCGGTGCCCCATTCTGCTGATTCACGGACTCGAGTCCGACGCGTTGGTCCACCCGATGATTCGGCGGATGTCGCGTGGCCATTCCATCACGGTGATGCACGTGCCGGACACGGGCCACACTCCGCTTCTCGCGGATCGCAACCAGATCTGGTTCATCCGTGATTGGCTGCTCGGCGGCACTGCAGAAGCCGGCACCGCGTGGTCTGTGCTGCACGCGCCAACACGCGACCCGTATCCCGGGAAGCCGACGCCTTTCGCGCCGGCGAGCGCATTGCGCTAGTACTTCAGGAGAGCCGGCGATGATTCCTGCTTGCCCCGAACGACATCCGACGCTGCGGTTCGTACGGCATGGCGCAACGGCCGCGAATGTGCTGGGACTGCGCTGTGGCGGCGACCTTGATCTCGAGCTCGTGGCGGCTGGCCGGAAGCAGGCGAGTGAAGTCGGTCGACGTCTCGCGATCATGGATCCGCCGGTCCGCGTAATCGTCACGAGCGGTCTGCGGCGGACGTTGGAAACGGCGAGAATCATCGCGCGGGCGCTCGGATGTAACGCGCTCATCGTCGAACCGGATTTTGCGGAGCGCAGGCTGGGTGACTGGAACCTGCGATCGATCGATAGCACCCAACGCTGGCTCGAGCAGGGCCTGACGCCTCCGGGTGGCGAGGCTAATAACGAGTTTGCAGCGCGGGTCGCATGCGCGGCGCATCGGCTCTTGACGTATCTTCCGGATTCGCCGCTCGTCGTCGGCAGCAAGGGCGTTGCGCGAGTGCTCGGTGAACTGAGCGGCAGGCCTGGACGTCTCGAACTCGCCAATGCCACGATCGCGGAATTCGATCTGTCCGCACCGCTCCACCCTTCTACAGCAGGAGAAATCCGATGAGCGCAGCACGGCGAGGATGCCCACGATGGCTCATCGGGCTGCTTGGGGCCTCGGCACTGGGGGGATTGGGCCTGGATCTCGCGGGCGTCGCCGGCGCGGCTCCATGGCAGCCGCCATACTCGGTTTTCGCGGTCGTGCTGCTCGCGGCAATGCATCGCTGCGAGTTGATGCGCCGCGCACATCAGGCGGAGGCCGCGGCCGAGGACTCGAAGCCACGCGACGCCAAGACCGAGCCGGCATTGCCGATCCTGATGGCGACGATCGACAACGAGCACCGCTGCGTCGATGCGACTCCCGCACTGGCCGAGTGGCTGAACGCCGACCACGCCGACCTCGTCGGTTTGCCGGTGGACGATGCATTCGGTCCGCTGCAGGCGCCGACGCTTTCGAAGCATATCGACGCGGCGTTGGCTGGCGAGCGGCAGCGCGTGCGCCTGTGCTACCTGCGCGCGATGCTGCCGGAACGCTGGGTGCAGATCGAGCTCGTGCCGCAGGCCGGAAGTGATGGCAAGGCCAGCCGGTGTGTGCTGTTCGCGATGGACGTCACGACGGAGCAGCAGGCACTCGTCGAAGCGCAACGCGGCGAGCGCCGCCTGCGCACGATCATGGACCAAATCCCGGTTACGGTCTCCTATATAGATGCCGACTTGCGCTATCGGTACATCAACCGCGCGCAGGAGCAGTGGCTCGGCAAGCTCGAATCCGAAGTCGTGGGCCACGAGGTACGCGAAGTCGCCGGCGACGCCGTCTGGGCCGATGTCGAACCAAGGTTACGTACCGCGCTCGCAGGCGAAGAAGTGCCGCTCGAGCGGCAGCGCGTCGATCGGCACGGGAATCCCGTGTGGCACTCGGGACGCCACGTTCCGGACATCAACGACGAAGGTCAGGTCGTAGGTGTCTACACCGTGTTTCTGGATATCACGCAGCGCGCGATGGCTGAACAGCAACTGCGCCAGCGCGAACAGGAGCTGCGCGTCGCCAAAGAGGCGGCCGAGAACGCAAGCCGTGCGAAATCCGAGTTTCTGGCGAACATGAGCCACGAGATCCGTACGCCCATGAACGGTGTGCTCGGGTTGACTGAGCTCCTGCTCGATACGCCCCTCGACGCGCAGCAGCGCCCGTTCGTCGAGACGGTGCGCAGCTCGGGCGAGACGCTGCTCTCGATCATCAACGACATCCTGGATTTTTCCAAGATCGAGGCCGGCAAGCTCGAGACCGAATCGCTCGATTTCGATCTCTTTCAGGTCGTCGAGGACGTTGTGCAGCTGCTTGCGCCGCGAGCGCACGCGCGCCAGATCGAGTTTGCATGCCGGATCGACGAGCGCGTGCCGGGTGCGGTGCGCGGTGATCCGTATCGTTTGCGCCAGGTTCTCACGAACCTCATCGGCAACGCCGTGAAATTCACGGATCAGGGCGAAGTCGTCGTCGATGTCCGGCAGGATGGCGAGGGGTTCCTGCGGTTCAGCGTGAAGGACACTGGCATAGGAATTTCGCCGCAAGCCCGCAGCCGGCTGTTCACGGCCTTTGCACAGGCCGATGGCTCGACGACGCGCCGCTTCGGCGGTACGGGCCTCGGGCTCGCCATTTCGAACAACCTCGTCCAGCTGATGGGCGGCACGATGGGTGTGGACAGCGTCCCGGGCGAAGGCTCGACGTTCTGGTTCACCCTTCCAACTATCCCGGCCGAGTCACTTCCCTCGGTGCCGAATCATGGTGCGCTTGCGAAGTTGCACGTCCTCGTGGTCGATGACCACTCGGTGAACCGCGAGATTCTGCAGCACCACCTGGTCGCGACAGGCATGCGCAGCGCGTGTTCCTCAAATGCCAGCGACGCGCTGGAGCAACTACGCCAGGCGCAGCGGCAGGGCGATCCGTTCGACATCGCCGTGATCGACATGAAAATGCCCGGGATGGACGGGCTCGAGCTTGCCGCCGCTGTACGCAAGGACCCGGACCTTGCCGGGGTTCGTTTCGTGATGCTGACGTCGTTGCAGTCGGCGGACGAGCTGGCGCGTGCACGCGAGCTCGGTATCGGTGCGTATCTGTCGAAGCCTGTCAAACGCCAGGACCTGTTTCGTGCGCTCGCGCAGACGGTCGCGGAATCCGCGGACGGGGCTGCTGCGGCGCCGATCACCCGGCCGGCGCTTGCGGTCTTCCGTGCCCGCGTACTGCTCGCCGAGGACAATGCAGTCAATCAGA
>DASRIK010000566.1:0-4401 GCA_035650035.1 Burkholderiales bacterium
GGCCGCCGCCGGCGCTCGCGGGCTGGCGCCGGCGCAGCACGGCGCGCACGCGCAGCGTGAGCTCGCGGGGGCTGAACGGCTTGGTCACGTAGTCGTCCGCACCGATCTCGAGACCGACCACACGATCGACGATACCGTTCGCCGCGGTGACCATGATGATCCCGACATCGTACCGCTCGCGCAGGTAGCGCGCGAGCGTAAGGCCGTCCTCGCCGGGAAGCCGCACGTCCAGAAGCACCACGTCGGGCAGATTCTGCTCGATCGTCTCGCGCATATCGCTGCCACTTTCGGCCTGGTGCACCTCGTACCCCTGACCGCTCAGGTACTCCGCGACCATTTCGCGTATGGCGGGATCGTCCTCGACGATCAGGACACGGCCGTTGGTGGACATTGCAGTCGTTTCGCGCTCTTTGAGTGCGAGCATTCAGAACTCCTAAATTATAGAGTCATTACGGCGATTGAGAAACTGTCGGCGGTCGGCGTCTCACCGCGTATCGGCAATGGGGTGCGATTATCAGGCTGAAACAATCTGTTTCATAGCGGACATTAGGCTGATACGGCGTCTCACTAGACTGGCAGCGTTGTTCAGCCATGAGGAGATGACCATGCAGAACGTGCTCCAGCTTCAGCCGTTACACGAGCAGCCTTTTCAGATCGACAGCCGGCGATACGCGAAATGCATCGAAGTCTCGCGGCGCGTGCGCTGGGACATCGACCGCGATGTGATCCGCGGCCGTACGTTCGATTTTTCGCAAAAGTTTCTGCCCGAAGCACTATCGAAGATCGGAGACCTCGAATTCCTCGCAGAAGGGGAGAAGCGAGTGCTCTCCCATATCCAGGGCCGCACCTACGCCAACATGTTCGGGCTCGTCGAGCGGTTCATCAGCGCGAAGATGCTCGACGTGAGCCGCGAGCACAGCCTGGGTGACCAGCACGCATTCGAGGCGCTCGTGCGATTCACCGACGAGGAGTTGAAGCACCAGGAGCTTTTCCGCCGCATCGAAAGTCTCATCGCCGGGCACATGCGCGATGGCTACCATTTCGCAGGCCGGCCGAACGACGTCGCATGGCTCGTGCTCGGCAAGTCGACCTGGGCCGTGCTCGCGCTCACCTGCATGATCGAGCTTTTCTCGCAGGAGCATTACCGCGCAAGCATTGCGCCGGATACAGACGTATCGCCGCTTTTCAAGGACGTGTTCCTTTTCCACTGGAAAGAAGAGTCGCAGCACGCGATCCTCGACGAGCTCGAATGGCGCCGCGAAGATGCGAAGCTGACACCCAAAGAGCGCGACGATGCGGTGAGCGACCTCATCGCGCTGGTCGCCGCGGTCGACGAGCTCGTGCGGCGTCAGGCGGCTGCAGACACCGCGTACTTCTTCGAGCTGTGCACAAGGTCTCTTTCTACCGAGCAGGTCGCGCGTGTGGAATCGACCGTCCTGCGGGCGTACCGCTGGCAGTACATCCTTTCGGGTGCGGAAAATGCGCGATTTGCCGAAGTCCTGGGAGAGCTCGTCACGAACGAGCAGGCAGGACGCATCGGTGCCGCGTTGACGCCGATTGCGACAGCTCACTGAGGGCGCGAAACGGCGCGTGCAGGCTTCGCACGCGCCGCGCTCCACGCGCGACTAGGTCGCGCGCTGTCCTTCCAGGAGCAGATTCACCACTTCCGGCACGATCGCCGCCGCGCGGTCATCGAGCTCCGCATCGGTCAGATTGGCGATCGGATGCTGCATGACGAGGAAGCGAAACTCCGGAACGCCCCAGGTGCGAGCCATCGCCTTGCCGGTCGCGATGAACACGTCGGTGACGATCGAAGCCGACGGCATGCCGTGCTGTTCGAATACGATGCTGTCGAGGACACTCCCCGACGAGCATGACCCTCAGTCGCCGACGCCGGCGATCACCACATCGCAGGTCGCCTTGTACTCCTCGATGATCTCGGCGTGGGGCGCTGAGCCGGAGCTTTTCTTCCTGCGGATGATGTGCGCCTTCGTGTTGTGCTTCTCCTCGAGGATCTTGGCGATGCGCAGCAGCAGTTGATCGGAGTTGTGCTTCGTATTGTCGACGAGCCCGATGGTGAGGCCTTCGAGCGTGCCCGGCCGCGCCGCGTACGCGATGCGCCTGCTGTTCACTTCCGTCGTGGGATCGTAGATCTGTATTGCCATCAGGGTCTCCTTGTCAAAAAAGTGACGAAAGATAGTGACGATTGATGGTGACGGAAAAACGTATATCACCGTCGTTGTCGTCACCCGTTCCCGTCACCCGTACCTCGTCACCAGTTCCCGTCACCCGCTCGTAACAATCTCTTTGGTCACGCTCTGCGAACCATTCTTCCCGCCCCAGCCGGGAATGAAACAGGACTGTACCCCGGCCGCACCGCCCGCAGCAATCACGAGCAGGTCATTCGGCGTTTCCACAATTGCAACCATCGTTTGTTCGTCCTCGCGCGTGGGCTCGCCCGGCTTCATGTGAAAGCGCTTGAGGTCCGCGAGAGAGATCTTGGAATGGTCGTACACGTAGCGCTGAACGTCTTCGCGCGCCCACCCCGCTTTTTTCATGATCGCCTGGTGCTCGGCCGGGAAGACCATCGCGTATTGAGGCTGACGTCCCGAACCGGCCGACACTTTCATGTGAGCGCATGCAGTCGTCAGGATGCCTTCCGGCGTTGCGCTGAGCTGGTTCGAGTACTGGTGCGGAGCGAGGGCGGCGAAGATCGTGACCGCGTTCTGGTCTGTCCGAAAACCGCGCGTGGTGTGGAAAGCCGGCCACGGGCTGTCGACTTCGTTCTCTGCGATGCAGAACGTGTATTTGCCTGCGTGACCGAGCGAGCTGCGGTCGAGCTCGCCGGGAAGCGTACCGATCACGTTGCGCATCACGAGTCTCACGGCGCGTCCGATCGTCGCGTTTGCGCGCCAGCCCGGGCCGAAGAGATTGTCGCCGGAGTTGATATCGAGCTTGCGCGCAATCGGACCGTTCACGAGCATGAACACCGCGGAGCCGCCCGTGCTCGTGGCCGGCCCGTGGTAGCCATAGAGGGGGTCGGCGAGCGCTTCGATGGTTGCCGCGATCACCGGCATGTATTCGGCTCTGCAGCCTGCCATCACCGCATTGATCGCAACTTTCTCGGCCGTGACGGAGATCTGCCGGTTTTCGATGAACGCGAGCTGGCGGTCGGGTTCCAGCCCGCCGGCATCGAGCATCGCTTTCACGCGCTCGGCAGTGGGCGGCACGACCGGCAGGCCATCGGTCCAGCCGTTCGTGTAGCAGAGCTCGATCGCGCTATCGAGATCGGAGACGGTGTGGCGTCGTGATTTGAGTTCCATTCTGGAGCTCCTGTTTACGATGTTAAGCCGGTGTTGCTTCCATGTTGCCGCGGGCGTCTGCTGCGAATTCACCTCGTCCGGCGCCATTCACCGCGCCGTTCTTCAACCAGCTTACGGTCGCGCGGTAGAGCAGATGACGCCCGCGCTCGAACTGCATGAAGTGCGACGCACATGCAACCTTGATGAACAGCTTGTGCTCGACGCCGAGCCCGCGCCACGCTTCAAGGCGCTTTGTGTAGTTGTCGAATTCGCCGAGCAGGACGAGCGTCGGCGACTTGATGCGCCCGAGGTTCTCGCGCCACCCGAAGTTCATGCGGTTCGGTGCGCGCATGATGCCTTCGCCATTGCGTCCCCAGCGTGCGCCGACTTCGTCGAGCGCCATCAGCTCCCGCCACATTGCGTTACACACCTCCGGATCTTCGAGCTGCCCTTCGCAGCGCACGTGATCCTGCCAGCGGCGATGGAGCAGGAACTCTTTCGTTTGGAGGATCGCAGGCGCGCCAGGCTCCGGGATTTCCTTCGGCGCTTCTTCCCTCGGGAAGTACGGCGACGGGCCAAACAGCACCAGCTTGTCCACTTCCTCCGGATGTAATGCAGCGAAACCGCCCGCGCGCGGCGCACCGGTCGACCAGCCGACGAGGCTGACTTTCTGCACGCCGCGCAGTTTTTTGATGTAGCGCACGACCGTCTCGAGCTCGTCCCACTCGGTGCGGCTCGAGACGAGCTTGTACGGATAGCGGGGCGGCACGAGGTCTTTGAGTACGTGTGGAACGAGCTCCGGCTGGAACTCGCGATCGACGTTGCAGGGGTCGTCCATCAAAGGTCGCGGCGAAGGTCCGTAGCCCGTGTGCGACATCGTGAAGACGTCGAAGCCCGCGCGGGCGAGCGCCGCCATGAAGCTGTAGTCACGATATTGAAGATCGTACGCGACGGTCGAAGGCGCAAAACCGCCGTGCACCATCAGTACGACATGCGGGCTCTTCTGTTCGAGCGTCTCCGGCAGCGCTTTCTCCCGCACGAAGAGACCGACGGTCTGGCCGCGCGTGGCAGGGACGGTGGAGACGTGCGTGACGAACCG
>DASRIK010000567.1:0-4887 GCA_035650035.1 Burkholderiales bacterium
GCGTCTCCGGGCGCGTTCGGCCGGGTCCGCGGTGAGATAGATTTTGAGCGTCGCGTCGGGGAAAACGACTGAGCCCATATCCCGCCCGTCGGCGACCAGCCCCGGGGGTCTGCGGAATGCGCGCTGCCTCTCGAGCAGTGCGTCCCGGACCGGCGGTATCGCCGCCACCTGCGATGCGGCGCTGCTGACCCGCTCCTCCCGAATGGCGGTGGTGACCTCCCTGCCGTCCAGCTCGATCGCATCGTCCTTGAACTCGGCGTCCAGATTCCGGGCGAGTTCGGCAATGGCTGCCGTGTCCCGGAGGTCCGTACCGCGCTCGAGGGCCGCCAGCCCGACCAGGCGGTAGAGCGCCCCGCTGTCCAGAAAGTGGAACCCGAGCGCGGAGGCGACGTTCCGCGACACAGTCCCCTTGCCCGACGCGGAAGGCCCATCGATGGCGACGACCGGCGCGGGACCCGTCATCCGCGCGCCCTCGTGATCGACGCGAGCGCGTCGAAATAGTGCGGGAAGGTTTTGCCGACGCACTCGGGATCGTTGATCCGCACCGGCACGGCGCCGAGCGCGACGAGCGAAAAACACATCGCCATGCGGTGGTCGTCGTAAGTATCTATGGCCGCGTGAGGCGTGAGGGAGGACGCGGGCGGCGTGACTTTCAGGAAATCGGGGCCCTCTTCCACTGTCGCCCCGACTTTTCGCAACTCCGTGGCCATGGCGGCAATGCGGTCCGTCTCTTTCACCCGCCAGCTCCCGATATTACGTAACGTGCTCGTCCGGTCGGCGAACAGGGCGAGTATCGCCGCCGTCATCGCAGCGTCCGGGATGTGGTTGAAATCCATATCGAACGCGCGGAGTTTCCCCCTCGCGCTGCCAGCGCCGGCTTCGATCCAGTTGTCGCCCATTCGAATTCCGGACCCCATTGCTTCGAGAAGTTCGGTGAAGCGCACATCGCCCTGGATGCTCGCGCGTCCCACGCCTTCCACCCGCACCGGCCCACCGCCTTCGAGTCCGCTGATCGCGCCTGCAGCAAGAAAGTACGAGGCCGAGGACGCGTCGCCTTCGACAAAAATCTCGCCGGGAGAGCGATAAACCGCAGCGGCAGGCACTTCGAACCGCGCCCAGTCGTGGCGAGCCACCTCGACGCCGAAACGGCGCAACGTGTTGAGTGTCATCTCCACGTACGGTTTGGAAATCAGGTCGCCTTCGATTTCGATGGTGCATGCGCGTCGGGCGAGCGGCAGAGCCATGAGGAGCGCAGTCACGAACTGGCTCGATACCGCGCCTCGCACGCGCACCGGCTGCTCGAGCGCAATTGCGCCGGGCTCGATCGCGAGCGGCGGGAAACCCGGCGTCGCCAGATACTCCACGTGCGCGCCGATTCGCCGCAGTGCGTCGACGAGGTCGCCGATCGGTCGCTCGTGCATGCGCTGCACACCTGAAAGGCGGTAGTTGCCTCCCGTAATGGCCAGCACGGCCGTGAGCGGTCGAAAAGCCGTGCCGGCATTGCCAAGGAAGAGATCTCCAGACTTCGCCGGGAAGCTCCCGCCTGCGCCGCGGATGAGCAGCGTATCGGGCCGCTCGCTCGTGATTTGCACGCCCAGCGTTCTCAGCGCCTCGAGCATACGGCGCGTGTCATCCGAGTCGAGGACGTCGCGCACGCGGGTATCGCCCTCGGCGAGCGCCGCGAGAAGGAGCGTGCGATTGGAAATACTCTTGGACGCGGGCAGCCGGACCGTCCCGCGTGCGGCGCGGATCGGCTCGAGATCGAGATGGCTCAACAGAGCCCTCGCCGCGACAAGGTCATGAAGCGCGCTCTTTGAGTAACCAGCGCTGTCTCGCGTCGCGCGCACGCTCGAACATGGTCTCGAGCGCGTCGCCATCTCCGCTTTCGATCGCCCCGCGCGCAAGCTCGAGCTCTTTGGCGTAATCATCGAGGAGCGTCAGAAGCGCGTCACGATTTGCGACGCAGATATCCCGCCACATTTCGGGAGAGCTGCCGGCGATCCGCACCGTGTCCCGCAGGCCGCCGCCTGAAAAGCCCAGCAGCGTTCTCGAGTCTTCCCGTTTCGCGAGCATGCTGACGAGCGCGAATGCAATGATGTGCGGGAGGTGACTCACGGCAGCGAAGATCTCGTCGTGCCGTGCCGCGTCGAGCTCGACCACGTGCGCGCCGCACGCTTCCCACGCGCCACGCACCAGCTCGACCGCGGAGCTCTCGAGCTCCGGGTGCGGCGCAAGTATGACGTTACGGTCGCGATACAGATCCGCAAATGCCGCTGCCGCGCCGCTGCGTTCGGTGCCCGCGATCGGATGTGCGGGAACGAAACGCCTGAAGTGCTCGCCGAGAAAGCGCTTCGCATAAGCGATCACGTCCTGCTTCGTGCTGCCGCCGTCCGTGACGATCGTGTGAGGGCGCAGCGCCGGCGCAATCTGTGCCATGAGCTCCGGAAACTGGCCGACCGGCGAAGCAAGCAGCACAACATCCGCTTGCGAAGCCGCGGCGGCGGCGTCGGTGGTGGCCTCGTCGATTGCACCGAGGCGAAGGGCGGTATCGAGGTTCGACTGCGTGCGCCCGACGCCGATTACGCGCTGCACGAGGCCTGCGCGTTTCAACGCGAGTGAAAACGAGCCGCCGATCAGCCCCACACCGATGACCGCCAGGGTGCCGATCCGAATCCCCGATGCAGCGTCGGTCATGCGATTGCACGCCTGAGACTATCGAGAAAACGCGCATTCTCCGATTCGAGTCCGATCGAGACGCGCAGATGATCGGGCATGCCATACGACGTGATCGGCCGCACGATCACGCCGGCTTCGAGCAGACGCTGGAACACCTGCGCCGCGCGAGGCACTCTGAAGCTCACGAAATTGCCGTACGACGGAATGTACTCGAGACCGAGTGCAGTGAGGCCCCCGGTGATCTGCTTCATTCCAGCACGGTTGAGCTCGTACGTTTTCTTTATGAACTCGTGGTCTTCGAGCGCGGCCGCTGCCGCGACAAGCGCGAGGCTGTTCACGTTGAACGGCTCGCGTACGCGATTCATCAGGTCCGCGACTTCCCTGCTCGAGAACGCACAACCGACTCGCAAGCCCGCCAACCCGTAGACTTTCGAGAAGGTCCGCGTGATGACGAGATTTTCGTATCCGGCGAGCCACGACAGCGTGTCGAAGCGCACCTCCGCCGGCAGATACTCGTTGTACGCCTCGTCGAGCACGATGATGACGTGCGAAGGCAGCGCAGTGATGAAGCGCTGGAGCGCATCGGCCCCTACCATCGTGCCCGTCGGATTGTTCGGGTTCGCAATGAAAACGAGACGTGTCCTGTTCGTGACGGCACTCGCCATCGCATCCAGGTCGTGTCCGAAATTCCGAGCCGGCACTTCGATGCCGCGTGCGCCCATCGCCTGCACCGCGAGCGGATACACCGCAAAGGCATGCTGCGAATAGACAGCGTCGCTCTCGGGCGAGAGGAAAGCGCGCGCGGCAAGATCGAGCACGTCGTTCGATCCATTGCCGAGCACGATGTTTTCCATCGCGATCCCGTAGCGGCGGTTGAGCGCCTGCTTCAACTCGAAACCATTGCCGTCCGGATAGCGCGAAAGATCGTGGAGCGCAGCGCGAATCGCTGCTTGCGCGCGCGGGCTGACGCCGAGCGGATTTTCGTTCGAAGCGAGCTTTACGATAGACGCCTCGTCGAGCTTCAATTCGCGGGCGAGCTCGGAGATCGGCTTGCCCGGCTGGTACGGCGCAATCGCGCGGATGTATTTGGGAGCGAGGTCGCTGACGCTCATATCAGGAAACCGCCGCGGGATAGGATCCAAGATTCTTGAAGAGGGACGTTTTACGCTCCAGCTCGGTCAACGCACGGGCGACGTGCGGATCGCGGCTGTGCCCTTCGATGTCGACGTAGAAGACATACTCCCACGCGCCGGTGCGCGCGGGCCGCGATTCGAGCCTCGTCATGCTGACACCATTCGCCGCGAGAGGCGTCAGCAGCTCGTGCATGGCTCCGGGCACATTGCGCGTGGACAGTATCAATGACGTCTTGTCCTTGCCTGAAGGTTCCGCCTCATTACTGCCGAGCACGAGAAAGCGCGTGGTGTTGTTCGCTTCGTCCTCGATGTTTCGCGCGATTACCCGTAACCCGTACAGGGCCGCTGCAGTCTTGCTCGCGATCGCCGCGGCTGACGGCTCATTCGCAGCGAGACGCGCCGCTTCGGCGTTACTTACCACCGGCTGCTGTTCGATGCCCGGAAGATGCCGCGCGAGCCACCGCTGGCACTGCGCGAGACTCTGCGTATGCGAATACACCTTACGCAACGCCTTCATGTTGCCGGACTTGCTCATGAGACACTGCCTGATCGGCAGCATGACCTCACCGCACACGCGCGTTTGCGTCGCCAGAAGCAGGTCGAGCGTGCGGCCGACAGCGCCCTCGGTCGAATTCTCGACCGGAACGACAGCGTAGCCGGCAATACCCGTTTCGACGCGACGGAACACGTCGTCTATGGAACCCGCCGGGATCAGCCGCACGATGCTGCCGAAATGTTTGATGGCGGCCTCTTCGCTGAACGTACCCTGCGGCCCGAGAAATGCGACTTCCATTTCACCTTCGAGCGCGCGGCACGCCGCCATGATCTCGGTGTAGACCCGCTGCAACGCGCGGCTGGGCAGCGGCCCGTCGTTCAGCTCCGCTACGCGACGAAGTATCTGTGCCTCGCGTTCCGGCCTGTACACCGCGGCGCCGTTCTTGATGTGCCCGACTTGCTGCACCACTTTTGCACGCGCCGACAAAAGCTTCACGAGCCGTGCGTCGATCGTGTCGATTTTTTCCCGCAGATCTTTGAGCTTGTCAGTCATTACCGTCGAGCGACAGGGCACCGGGCACGG
>DASRIK010000568.1:0-2345 GCA_035650035.1 Burkholderiales bacterium
CTGGCACTGGCATATGTACGACACCGTCAAGGGCTCGGATTACCTCGGCGATCAGGATGCGATCGAGTTCATGTGCCGAAAGGCAATCGAGGTGGTGGTCGAGCTCGAGCACATGGGCATGCCTTTCGACCGGCTCGACAACGGCAAGATCTATCAGCGTCCGTTCGGCGGCCACACGAGCAACTATGGTGAGCGCGCGGTCAAGCGCGCGTGCGCGGCCGCGGATCGCACCGGCCACGCGATGCTGCATACGCTCTATCAGCGTAACGTCGCTGCTCGCACGCAGTTCTTCGTCGAATGGATGGCCCTCGATCTCATCCGCAACCAGGCAGGTGACGTGCTCGGCGTGATCGCGCTCGAAATGGAAACGGGCGAAGTCATGATCCTGCGGGCGAAAGCGACACTCCTCGCGACTGGGGGAGCAGGGCGCATCTACGCGGCGAGCACGAATGCGTTCATCAATACGGGTGACGGGCTCGGCATGGCCGCGCGCGCAGGGCTGCCGCTGGAAGACATGGAGTTCTGGCAGTTCCACCCCACCGGTGTGGCGGGTGCCGGCGTGCTGATCACCGAAGGCGTGCGCGGCGAAGGCGGCTTCCTGCTCAACAAGAATGGCGAGCGCTTCATGGAGCGTTACGCCCCGACGGTAAAGGACCTTGCGAGCCGCGATGTCGTGTCGCGCGCGATGGCGACCGAGATCAAGGAAGGCCGCGGCGCCGGCAAGGACGGCGATTACATCCTGCTCAAGCTCGACCACCTTGGCGCCGAGGTGATCGACAAGCGGCTGCCCGGCATACGCGAGATCGCCAAAAAGTTCGCCAATGTCGATCCGGTGACCGCGCCGATTCCGGTGGTGCCGACATGCCATTACCAGATGGGCGGAATACCGACGAATTACCACGGGCAGGTCGTGGTACCGGACGGCCAGGGCGGAGAAAAGCCAGTGCGCGGCCTCTATGCCGCCGGCGAATGCGCGTGCGTGTCGGTGCATGGAGCGAATCGTCTGGGCACCAACTCGCTGCTCGACCTGCTCGTTTTCGGCAAGGCTTCGGCCGAGCGCGTCATTGCCGATCTGAAAGAGGACACCGGGGCGCTGCCCGACCTGCCGAAGGACGCCGGCGATGCCACGCTCGCGCGGCTCGCACGCCTCGATTCCGCCACGTCGGGTGAGACCGTGGCCGCCGTTGGCGCGGACATGCGGCGCACGATGCAGCTCAACTGCGGTGTATTCCGGTTCCCCGACGGGCTCGCGCAGGGTGTGCGCGACATGAAGGAAATTTCCGAGCGGGTGAAGCACACTTACATCAGGGACAAGAGCCGGGTCTTCAATACGGCGCGCGTCGAAGCGCTCGAGCTCGAGAACCTCGTGGAGACTGCGCTCGCAACGATCGTTTCGGCGGAGGCGCGCAAAGAAAGCCGCGGCGCCCACGACCGGAGCGACTATCCGGACCGCCCGGGTTATCCGAACGGCCGCGACGACGAGCAGTGGATAAAGCACACGCTCTGGTACAAGGACGGCAACCGGCTGGATTACAAGCCCGTGAAGCTGAAGCCGCTGACGGTGGAGTCGTTCGAGCCCAAAGCGCGGGTGTATTGACGGAGCAACAATGCGTTTTTCGATCTACAGGTACGACCCGGACAGCGACAAAAAGCCGCGGATGCAGGATTACGACATTCCGCTCGAGCCGAGCGACCGCATGCTTCTCGATGCGCTGGTGCGTATCAAGGAGAAGGACGACACCTTTTCGTTCCGCCGTTCGTGCCGCGAAGGTGTCTGCGGATCGGATGCGATGAACGTGAACGGCAAGAACCGGCTCGCGTGCATCACGAAGCTGACCGAGATAAAAGAACCCGTAGTCATCCGGCCGCTGCCGGGACTGCCGGTGATCCGCGATCTCATCGTCGACATGTCGCAGTTTTTCAAGCATTACCACTCGATCAAGCCGTACGTGCAGAACGACACGCCGCCGCCCGAGCGCGAGCGGCTGCAGTCGCCGGAAGACCGCGACGAGCTGAATGGCCTCTACGAATGCATACTCTGCGCGTGCTGCTCTACGTCCTGTCCGTCGTTCTGGTGGAACCCGGACAAGTTCGTCGGGCCGGCGGGCCTCCTGTGGGCGTATCGCTTCATGGCCGATACGCGCGATCTCGCGACGAACGAGCGGCTCGATAACCTCGAGGATCCGTACCGCCTGTTCCGGTGCCACTCGATCATGAACTGCGCCGACGTGTGCCCGAAAGGCCTCAATCCAACGGCGGCAATCAACAAGATCCGCGATCTCATGGTGAAGCGCGCGCTATGAACAAAACTGATCCGGAGCGCGAGCGTATCCGCTGGCGATGCC
>DASRIK010000569.1:0-7538 GCA_035650035.1 Burkholderiales bacterium
TCGACGCTCGTCACGACGACGTACTTCAGCTTCAGCGCCGCGATCGTTTCCGCCAGGTGCACCGGCTCTTCGGGGTCCGGTGGAAGTGGTCGGCCGTGCGCCACATCGCAGAACGGGCAGCGCCGTGTGCAAAGGTCGCCAAGGATCATGAACGTCGCCGTGCCTTTCCCGAAGCACTCTCCGATGTTCGGGCACGAGGCCTCCTCGCAGACCGTGTGCAGCTTCTGACTACGAAGAATGTCTTTGATTTCCTGGAAGCGCCTGCCGTCGGAGAGCCGCACACGAATCCAGTCGGGCTTCTTCAGCCGTTCGGCCGGGACGATCTTGATCGGAATGCGCGTTGTCTTCGCCGCGCCCTTCTGTTTGTCGCCGATGGAGCTCATGCGAGGACGGCCTCGAGTTTGCGCGCGAGTTTATCCATGACCGTGTCGGTCGATTCGGTCACGCCGAGATCCCGCAATTGCGTCACGGCGAGGCCGGGATACCCGCACGGGTCTATGGCGTGGAAAGGGAGGAGGTCCATGTCGACGTTGAACGCGAGGCCGTGATAACAGCAGCCGCGCGTGATGCGCAGCCCGAGCGCTGCGATTTTCGCTGCACCGACGTAGACGCCGGGAGCGTCGATCCGGCCCGCCGCGCTGATACCGTATTCCTGGAGCAAGTCTATCACGGCCTGCTCCAGCCGCCGAACGAGCGGCCGGATCGTCAGCCCTCTTCTTTTCATGTCGAGCAGCACGTACGCCACGACCTGACCGGGGCCGTGGTACGTGATCTGCCCACCTCGATCGATGTGCACGACCGGAATATCCGCGCGTTCGCGCGGCAGGTGCTCGCCCCGGCCCGCCACGCCGATCGTGTACACCGGCGGATGCTGCAGCAGCCAGAGCTCGTCCGGTGTGTCGCCGGTGCGCTTCGCCGTGAATGATTGCATCGCGCGCCAGGTGGGCTCGTAATCGACCAGGCCCATGTATTTCACGGTGGGCGCAGTCAGTTCGGAAACGGCAGCACCTTCAGAGCTGGGCATTGGACGCGCGAGGTTGTCTCTCGCGTTGAACGGTAGCACAATGCGCAACCTGCCTTCGTCGCTTCGTCATGTCCCTTTCCTCAAGCCGTTCGTTACTTGCGCTTTTACTCTTCAGTTTGGCACCGATGACCACCGCCGCGATATCGGCGAGCGAATATCGTATGAGCCTGCTCGAGATTTATGGCAGGTATCAAGGCGTACTCGCGTTACGAGAGGCATGCAACACCGCGTTCCCGCAGTCTCGTGCCGACAATGACAAAGCGTTTACCGCATGGCAGACGCGACACAAAAAATCGCACGAGGAATTGGACCAACGGATCTCTATGATGATCCGCGCTTACTCCAAGGACGACAAAGATTACGCGCGCAACTTCGGAAAGTACCAAGGCGCATTCCTGAAGCAGCGCGAAGAAGCAAAGCTAATACTCCTGGAAAACCGCCCAGAACTGGAGATCCGTTGTAAAGGTTTGCCACAGTTTCTTCAGAGCAGGGAATCGGACCTCGAGACTGAATTCGCGAACGAGTGGCTCGTCTTACGTCAATGGCAGATGCCAGCAAGGTAGGACAGAATCTCGAGCACAAGCTGCCTCAAATTCGTGCCGACTGGGCGCGGCGGGGCTTCAGCTTCGAGTACTGGATCGATCCTGCGGGTCAGATATGGCGCGATTTCGTGCACGACGTCGACGAGGTCGTGATGCTGATCGAAGGCGAAATCGAGATCGAATTCGAAGGCTCGGCGCTCCGCCCCGACGTGGGCGAGGAAGTGCTCATTCCTGCAAAAGCGAGACACACGGTACGGAATCCGGGAAGCACGCCGAACCGGTGGTGCTTCGGGTATGCATCACGTTAACGGAGACAATATGGGAAAAGGCGACAAACGGACGAAACGCGGGAAGATTTTCAAAGGATCGTACGGCAAATCACGGGCGCACGACCCGGACAAGAAGAAGGCCGAATCTGCACCGAAACAGCGTCCCCATCGCGCACCGGCAGGTCGCTAGGCCGCAACCTGCGGCTCTAGAGGACCATTACCACCATCGGGTCGTCACAGAGCGCGCGGTAGAGATTGTCCAGCTGCTCGCGAGACGTTGCGCGTATCACGCAAGTCACGCTCAGGTACTTGCCCTGCTTGCTGGTTTTCATCTCCATCGTCGCGCCGTCGAAATCCGGCGCGTGTTGCCGTACGATCGCGAGCACTGCCTGAGCGAAGCCCGGCTGGGTGCGGCCGAGCACCTTGATCGGGAAATCGCAGGGATAGTCGATCAGCGATGCGTTCTCGACCGCCATGGTTCTGATAGCGCGCCTTGCGGCGCGCTACGCTGCTTGGCGCATCACCGTCCGCTTGAAGTCCTGATACAGCTGGTGCATCCGACGGAATACCGGCCCCGGCTTGCCGGTGCCGACGGCTTTGCCGTCGAGCGAAGTCACGGCCAGCACTTCCTTCGTCGAAGACGTGACCCATAGCTCATCCGCCGCACGGACTTCAGCTTCGGTGATCGGCCTCACCTCGAGCGGAACTGCATGCGCCTGCGCAAGCTCGATCACGACGTCGTACGTGATGCCCGGCAGCACGAGATTGTTTTTCGGGGTCGCAAGGATGGTGCCGTTCTTGATCGCGAACACGTTGCTCGATGACCCTTCCGTGAGAAAACCGTCGCGGAACATGACGACTTCGATCGCGCCTGCGTCCGCCGCGGCCTGGCGCAACAGGCAATTACCCAGCAGCGACGTCGATTTCACATCGCATTTGAGCCACCTGTAATCGACCGCCGTGATCGCCGGAATGCCCGCCTCGACGGTAGCCTTGCTCGGCGTCGAAAGAGAGCTGCTCATGCCGAAAACGGTGGGCTTGGTGTCCTGCGGGAACGCGTGGTCCCGTTTGGCAACACCGCGAGTCACCTGGAGATAGATCGACTGGTCGTCGCCGCTGTTGCGCGCGATGAGATCGTTTACGAGCCGGGCCCACTCGGCGTCCGTAAGCGGATTCTTGATCCGGATCGCCTCATGGCTGCGCTCGAACCGCGCAAGATGCTGCGGCAGGCGGAACGGATGCCGTGAGTACACGGGAATCACTTCGTACACGCCGTCCCCGAAAATGAATCCCCGGTCGAGCACAGGTATGCGAGCCTGCTCGAGGGGCATGTACTCACCGTTCAGATATACGATTTCGCTCATCGGAGTCCTCACTTGAGAAGCAGCCGCAGGCTGTCCCAGCCGCGGCCGAATATGCCTGCAATGCCGACTTCTTCCAGGGCGACCACGGGGAATTCGCCGTACGGCTTACCTTCGAGTTCCACGCGCAGCACGCCGATCTTCTGTCCGGCGGCAATCGGCGCGAGCAGCGGCTGCTGGGTTTCCACCGTCGCCTTCAGCTTGTCGGCGACGCCTTTCGGAATGCTCAGGTACATGTCGTACGGAAACCCTGCCTTGACCTGATTCGCGCCGCCTTTCCAGACTTTGACGGTCGAAACGGGGTGGTTCTTTTCGTAGAGCCTGACGGTGTCGTAGAACTGGAAGCCATAGTTGAGAAGCTTCTGACTTTCGGTCGCGCGCCCCGACTCCGAATTCGTGCCGAGCACGACGGATATCAGCCGCCGCGGGCCTCGGCGTGCCGAGGTAATGAGGCAGTAGCCCGCGTTTTCGGTGTAGCCCGTTTTCATGCCGTCGACGGTCGGATCGGCCCAGAGCAGACGATTCCTGTTCGACTGCGTGATGTTGTTATAGCGGTATTCCTTGAGCGAATACAGCGGATAGTATTCGGGGAAATCCCGGACGATCGCCATCGCGAGCAGCGACAGATCGTGCCCGGTGGTGTAGTGCTGCGGATGCGGCAGGCCGGTCGAATTCACGAAGTTCGTGTTCTTCATGCCGAGCCGCTGTGCTTCGCGGTTCATCATCTGTGCGAAGACCTCTTCGCTCCCCGCAACGGCTTCGGCGAGCGCGATGCACGCATCGTTGCCCGATTGCACGATCATGCCTTTCAGGAGCTCTTCGACGCTCACCGGCCGGTTCGGCTCGATGAACATGCGCGAACCTTCGCTTTTCCACGCGCGTGCGGATACCGGCACGATCTGGTCCGGCCTTAACGTCTTCTGCTTCAGCGCATTGAACGTCACGTACGCCGTCATGAGCTTCGTCAACGAAGCAGGCTCGATCCGCTGCTGCGGGTTTTGCGCGACGAGCACCTGGCCGCTGTTGTAGTCAGCCAGCACATAGGCCTTGGCAGCGAGCGGCGGAGGACTGGGGACTTGCTGCGCGTAAAGTAGCGCGGGCGCGAGCAGGAGAAACAGCGCGCGGAGAAAGTGCATGACCATCATGAAAAAGGCGTCATTATAGGGGTTGCTTGCGGGCGGCAGCCCGAGCTGGAACAATGCGCCGCGCTTGGGGACCTTAATATCGGCAGCCGGAACGGCAGCTGGAATGGAACCCGTTCCCGAACCTCGGCTCGAATACGACATGCGAATCACACATTTGGTTCTTTCGGCCTGGACCGCGCTTGGCGCAGTCGCGGTGCCTTTTTCCACGTACGCGGCGGAAAGCGTGAAAGTGGCGAACGCCTGGGTGCGCGAGCCCGCACCCGGCCAGAAAACGGCAGCCGCGTATCTGGAGCTTACGAGCGATCGCAACCTTGCGCTGGTCGCCGCGGGCAGCCCGGCGGCGGGGCGGGTCGAAATGCATTCGATGACCATGGATGGCGGCGTCATGCGCATGCGCACCCTGCCGCGCGTCGACCTGCCTGCGGGTCAGACGGTGAAGCTCGCGCCGGGCGGCACGCACTTGATGCTGCTCGAGTTGAAGCAGCCCCTGAAGGCGGGCGACAAACTGCAGCTCGTGCTGAGCCTCCAGCCTTCCCAGCCCGCTACCACGTCCCTGACGACGCTCACCGTCGACGCGGAAGTTCGCGGCTCCGGCGGCTCGTCCCACTCGCACTGACCGCGTAAGCTCCGGCGGGTGCCGCAGTAAGTACCTGATCCACATGCGTTATTTTCGTAGATGGCAGTTTTTTGGCCGTCGGACTCCGTTCGCGGCTTGAAATGCGCGGGGCGGTTCCCATATTCCCTCCGTCGGCGCTCTGAGAGGCGCCTAACCATTTCCAAGGAGAGAGAGCAATGGCGAACATTACCCGCTTCGACGAGGCGTTCGACGACCTGCTGCGCGGCTTCTTCGTGCGTCCGGTGAGCTTTGAAGGCCAGGCGCAGACGCAAGTCGGCCACTTTCGCGTGGACGTGAGCGAGGACGAGAACGCGTACATCATCCGGGCGGAAATCCCGGGCGTGAAGAAAGACGACATCAACATCAGCATCGAAAGCGACCAGGTGGCGATCACCGCCGAGGTGAAGAACGAAAAAGAAGCGAAAGACGGTGAGCGGACGCTGCGTTCCGAGCGCTACTACGGGAAGGTCTACCGCGCATTCCAGCTCGGGCAGCCTGTCGACGAGAACAGCGCATCGGCCCGATACACCGATGGCATTCTGGAGCTGACGCTCCCGAAAAAAGCTGCGACCAGCGCAAAGCGCATCACGATTCAGTAAGTCTCATCCGGCACCGCGAAACGGCCGCCTCAGGGCGGCCGTTTTGTTTTCGACGCTGTAGAATCAGCGCTCATTTGCCCCGTCGCGCTATGTCGACTCTCTCGCTCGAATCTCCGGTCAAAGCTCGCATCCTCGCGGAGGCGCTGCCCTACATCCAGCGCTTTCACGGCAAAACGATCGTCATCAAATATGGTGGCAACGCGATGTCGGACGAGAAGTTGAAAGAGAGCTTCGCGCGCGACGTCGTGCTGCTCAAGCTCGTCGGCATGAACCCCGTAGTGGTGCACGGCGGCGGGCCGCAGATCGACGACATGCTGACGCGCGTCGGCAAGAAAGGCGAGTTCGTGCAGGGCATGCGTGTCACCGACGCCGAGACGATGGAGGTCGTCGAAATGGTCCTCGGTGCACAGGTGAACGGGGAGATCGTGCATCTCATCAACCACCACGGCGGCGCTGCGGTCGGCCTGACGGGTAAGGACGGCGGTTTCATCCGGGCGAAGAAGATGATGGTGCGCGGGCCCGACGACGGCCTCATCGACATCGGCCAGGTCGGCGAGGTCGAGCAGATCGACCCGAAAGTCGTGCAGACACTTTTTGCCGGCGGATTTATACCGGTGATCGCGCCGATCGGCTTCGGCAGCCGCGGCGAGTCCTACAACATCAATGCGGATCTGGTCGCCGGCAAGGTCGCCGAGATCCTCAAGGCGGAAAAGCTCATCGTGCTCACGAACACCGCCGGCGTCCTCGACAAGAACGGCAATCTGCTGACCGGGCTCACGGCCAAGAAGGTGGACGACCTTTTCGCCGACGGCACGATACACGGCGGCATGCTGCCCAAGATCTCGTCGGCCCTCGATGCCGTGAAGAACGGGGTGAACACGTGCCACATCATCGATGGCCGCGTGGAACATGCGCTACTGCTCGAAGTGCTCACGAGCGAAGGGGTAGGCACTCTCATCCGGAGGCGATGAGCGGGGCGGGTGGGGACAATGGCCCGTAAGCGGAAGAGCGGACGTCGAGCCCGTGGAGGGTCATGGACGCGTGCCTGGATATTCGACCTCGACAACACGCTGCACAACGCAAGGCCGCACATCTTTCCGCATATCAACCGGGCCATGACGGAGTACCTGCAGCGCGAGCTCGGTCTGGACCTGCATGCTGCCGGTGCGCTTCGTCAACAGTACTGGGCGCGATATGGGGCCACCCTGCTTGGTCTGATGCGGCATCATGGCACTGATCCGAAGCATTTTTTGTGGCATACCCATCAATTCCCGGAACTTGAGCGGATGGTAGTGCGGGAGCCCCAGCTCCGGGTAAGCTTGCGTCGGCTGCCTGGGCGCAAGTTCGTGTTCTCGAACGCACCGGTCCATTATTCGAAAACTGTGTTGAAAGCGCTTGGCATCTCGGATCTCTTCGACGCCGTGTTCTCGATCGAGCGCACGCGCTTTCGGCCGAAACCCGACGTGCACGGTTTTCTCCGCCTCGCGCGCGCCAATCACCTGCGGCCGCAGCGCTGCATCATGGTCGAGGATATGCTTGCCAACCTGCGCACCGCAAAGAAGCTGGGAATGAAGACGGTCTGGGTGACGCGTGAGCGAAGGGCACCGCGCTACGTCGACGTGAGAATCGCGTATCTCAGCGAGTTACGGCACGTGCTGCCACAGCTCGCCTGACTTCGGGGGAACGATGGCCAGAACGGGGGAACGGAAAACTCAAATACTGCAGACGCTCGCGCACATGCTCGAGAATCCCGTCTCCGAGAAAGTCACCACGGCCTCGCTTGCCGGGAAGTTACAGGTATCCGAGGCCGCGCTGTACCGCCACTTCAGCGGCAAGGCGCAGATGTTCGAAGGTCTGATCGAGTTCATCGAAGAGACGCTGTTCGCGCTCATCAACAAGATCACGACCGAAGAGAAAAGCGGCATCCGGCAGGTCGAGGCGGTCGTCTCCGTCCTGCTCGGGTTCGCGCAGAAGAACCGCGG
>DASRIK010000570.1:0-3348 GCA_035650035.1 Burkholderiales bacterium
CGGGCGCGGTCGCGGGCGCTGTCGTGGCGATGCTGGCGGCGTGGATTCTGTTCAAGACGCAGCTCGACATCATCGAAAGCATGGTGCGCTCGCTCACCGACATCGTATGGACCGGCAGCCATCGCATGCGCGCGCTGAGCCGAGGCGACGTTCGCGTCGTCTATTACGGCGCGTTGGGGCTCGTGTGCCTCTGGGGCATCTTCGCGCTGCGGCTGGCGCAGCCCATCATGCTGTTGATGCTCGCCGCCAACATCGCGGGAATGGTGTTTACCATCGCGTCGATCCATCTTCTGTATCTGAACACCCGCCTGTTGCCGCTGGAGTTGCGGCCGCCCACGTGGCGGCGTGTCGTGCTCGTGCTTATGTCGGTGTTCTACGGCTTCTTTACGATCCTCTCCATTCGCGCACTCATATAACCACGAAAGCACGAAGGCACGAAGGCACGAAGGCACGAAGAAATCCTCAACACAGAGGCACAATCGGGCGTCACGAGCCCTAGTCCGGTGCGGCCAGGGCTGAACGAAAGTAATTCGCGGAAAGATAAGAAGCCGTAAACCGCTTTTCTTCTTGTCTTTCCGCGCATTACTTTCGCGTCGCGCGCTACGCGCGCACGTGACGCCCGCCACAGAGCCCGCTAACGCTGCCCGCAGAAAACGAAATGCATTTCTCTGTGCGCTCTCTGTGTCTTTGTGCCTCTGTGTCGAGGCAGCATCTCGAGACAGCAAACCACGCCACGAAGTAAGATGTAGGGCTCATGAAGCTCGCGACGTTCGAGATACCCACGACCGTGGGTCCGCTGCGGCGCATTGGCGCCGCCGTAGACGGCAGGCTGATAGATTTCGCCGCCGGCTATGCCGCCCACCTCGAGAAGACCGATCCCGGATGTGATGCGCAGCGGCTCGCGGCCATGCTGTTTTCCTCGGACATGGTGGCGTTTCTCGGGACTGGCGACTTCGGCCGGCGTGCCGCGGAGCAGGCGATTGACGCCGCAGCGAAACAGACAGAGGCGTTCGGCGCGCGCACCAGCTACGCGGCAGGCGAAGTACGTCTGCTCGCGCCGGTACCTCGCCCGCGCGTGATTCGCGACTTCCTGACGTTCGAAGGCCACATGCTGACCGCCGGGAAGGCGCTCGGGCGTCCATCGATTCCGCCGGTGTGGTACGAAGTGCCTGCGTACTACAAAGGCGATCCCGATACGGTGTCCGGTCCAGACGACGTGATCGAATGGCCGAAGTACTGTGAGAAGTTCGACTTCGAGCTGGAGCTGGCGGTCGTCATCGGCCGGCGCGGCAAGAACATCACGAAAGCCGACGCGAAGCGGTACATCGCGGGCTACACCATCTGGAACGACTGGAGCGCCCGCGATCAGCAGATGAGGGAAGGCCCGCTCGGCATGGGCCCGAGCAAGGGCAAGGACTTCGACACCGGCAACACCATCGGCCCCTACCTCGTGACCGCCGACGAGCTCGACGTCAGCAACCTGCGCATGACGGCGAAGATCAATGGCGAGACGTGGACCGATTCCGCGAGCAGCGGCCGGCAGTTTTCATTCGAGGATCTGATCGTGCACGTTTCGCAGAACGAGACGATCTATCCCGGAGAGCTCTGGGGATCGGGAACGACAACCGGCGGAAGCGGGCTCGAGCTCGACCGCTGGCTCAAGCCTGGAGATGTCGTCGAATTCGAAATTGAAGGCATCGGAGTGTTACGTAACCGAATAGAGAGGAGATAACTCATGTACGTCGTCGCTGCTGAGTACAAGGTTCTGGAAGGCAAGGAAAAAGAGGTCATCGCTATTCTGAAGAAAATGATCCCGCTGTCGCGCGCCGAACCGGGATGCAAGCTCTACATGGTGAACCAGTCGCCAGAAGACCCGCGCAAACTGCTGCTCTACGAGCAGTACGTCGACGAGAACGGATATAAGGCCCACCAGGCCACCGACGCGTTCAAGGAAAATATTCTCGGCAAGGTCGTGCCGATGCTCGAAAGCCGCGTCCGCAACTTCTACGACGTCGTCGAGCCGTAATGAACGTCCTGCGCGTGTTCGCGGTGGTCTCCGTCGCGGTTTCCTCAGCGATCGCACAGGCGCCCCAGCAGCCGGGGGCGCCTCCCGCGGCGCCGGCGCGTCAGGGGCCGCCGCCACTCGGGCCCAGCGGGACGCGGGATCCGTTTCCGAATCCAATCCCCGCGGAGGAGGGGGCCATCAAGGTCGACTTCGTCGAGTTTGCCGTGCTGCCCGACGTCGAAGGCAATGCCGCGCGGCCGATGTTGATGAGCTACGAGCCAGGCACCAGGCGCCTGTTCGTCAACGACATGCATGGCGCGCTCTATGCGGTGAGCACGGACGGAAAAACCGTCAGGCCGTATCTGGACCATCGCGATCCGCGCTGGCACATCGAAGTCCAGTTTCAGAATTTCGAGCGCGGGTTCCAGAGCTTCGCGTTTCATCCGCAGTTCAATCAGCGCGGCGCGCGTGGCTACGGAAAGATCTACACCTACACTGACACGACCAACGTGACGCCGGCTCCAGACTGGACGCATGCTCCTGGCACCAAGGTGTCGCATCATTCCGTTCTTCTGGAGTGGACGGCGAAAAACCCGGCAGCCGCAACCTATGACGGCGGTGCGCCACGCGAGCTGATGCGGTGGCAGCGGCCGTTCGTGAACCACAACGGCGGACAGCTCGCATTCAACTCGACCGCGCGACCCGGGACTTCAGACTACGGTCTGCTGTATGCCGGAAACGCGGATGGCGGCAGCGGCGGCGATCCGATGAACGTCGCCCAGAATCTCGGCAGCTCGTTCGGCAAGATTCTCCGCATCGATCCGCTCGGCAACAGCAGCACGAACGGCAAGTACGGCATTCCGAAAGACAATCCGTTCGTCAACGACAACGACCCGAACACGCTTGGCGAGATCTACGCGTACGGCGCGCGCAACCCGCAGCGATTCGCCTGGGACTCGAAGAACGGCGCGTTGTATATGGCCGACATCGGCCAGGGGATTGCCGAAGAGGTGACGACAGTGCCCAAAGGCGCGAACCTCGGTTGGCGAGTCTGGGAAGGCAGCTTCCGGTTTGTGAACGGATCCGAAGTGAGCATGGACACTCCGCGCAGCGATCCGAAAGTGACGTACCCCGTCGTGGAGTTTGCGCAGCTCGATCCGCTGCTGCAGAACAGCTCGGCGGTCACCATGGGCTACGTGTATCGGCATGATCGGCTGAAGAAGTTGTCCAACCTGCTGTTGTTCGGAGACAACCCGTCTGGCGAGATGTTCTACGTGAACGTCGACATGCTCCCGCGCAACGGAGGGCAGGACGCGATCCGGCGCATCGTGTTCAACGACAAG
>DASRIK010000571.1:0-3433 GCA_035650035.1 Burkholderiales bacterium
CGACATATCGCTGCAGCATCTTCTGGCCGTGATGCTGGTCGACGGCACCGTGACGTTCAAATCGACGCATGACGCATCCCGCATGCGCGATCCCGCCGTCTTGCGCCAACGCGCTAAGATTTCGCTCGTCGGAGATGTGGAGCTGGAGAAGCTGCTGCCCAGGCGCGTCGGCATTGTCGAGGTGACGCTCACCGACGGGCGCATGCTCTCCGACCGTGTCGACACCGTGCGCGGCACCACTGGAAACCCGATGACGCGCGAGGAGATCATCGCGAAAGCGCGCGACCTGATGGTTCCGGTCCTGGGCGCGGCGAAGTTCGAGCAGCTCAGCGCAAAGGTCTTTGCGCTCGAAAGCTTGAAGGACATCAAGGAGCTAAGGCCGCTGCTGCAAAGGGCTTGAACGCAAATACTTTTTAACAGCCTGGCGCGTTATGCTTAGGCCATGAACGTGCAAGCACCCAAGGGCTGCATCGACGCCCGCGCCGAGTTGGAGGCGATCCTCGCCGCCAATCCGAGCATCGAGTTCGTTGACGCCGCGATCTCCGACATTTGCGGCACGCTCAGGGGGAAGCGGCTGCCCGCAGCGGACGCGCCGAAGCTCTTCGAGACCGGCATGCAGATCCCGCTGTCGCTCCATCTGATGGATGTGCGGGGCGAGATGATGAATCCCTCGGGGCGCGGCTACACCGATGGCGATCCCGACGGCACCGCTTGGCCGATTCCGGGTACGGTGATGGAGATCTGGGGCGCCAATCCCCCGCGCGCGCAGGTGCTCACCTCGTTGCGCGACGGAAAGGGCGCGGCGCTCTCCTACGATCCGCGCGCGGTGCTCGAGCGCGTGCTCGCGCGCTTCGACGAGCTGAAGCTCACGCCAGGCTGCGCGCACGAGCTCGAGTTCTATCTGATCGATGTGCAGCGCGACGAGCGCGGGCATCCGCTGCCGCCGCGTTCACCGCGCACCGGCGAGCGCGAAACCACACCCTCCGTGTACGGATTGGAGGATTTGGACGACTACCAGGCCTTCCTCACCGCGCTGAACGATGCCGCCGCTTTGCAGCGCGTTCCCGTCAGCGCGACGAGCAAGGAGTACGCGCCCGGTCAGTTCGAAGCCAATCTGCGCCATCAGACGAATGCGGTTATGGCCTCCGACCACGCGATCTTCCTGCGCCAGATCGTGAAGGCTGCCGCAGCGAGCCAGCGCTTGCAGGCCACGTTCATGGCCAAACCCTATTCCGACCGCTCCGGATCGGGCCAGCACGTGCATTTGAGCCTGCTCGATCCATCCGGGCGCAACGTCTTCGACAACGGCACGCCCGAGGGCAGCGAGCATCTGCGTCACGCCGCGGGCGGGCTCGCTGCGCTGATGGTCGAGAGCATGGCGTTCTTCGCGCCCAGCGTGAATTCCTACCGCCGCTTCGCGCCCGACATGTTCGCGCCCGTCAACCGCCGCTGGGGTGTCAACAACCGCTCGGCGGGCCTGCGCGTGCCGATCGGTCCCAACGCGGCGCGCCGCATCGAGCATCGCTGCGCGGGCGCCGATGCGAATCCCTATCTCGTGCTGGCCGCGATCCTCGCGGGCGTGCATCACGGTCTCTTGAATAAGCTCGATCCCGGGCCCATCGCCGTCGGCAACGTTTCCCGCGAGCCCGATCTCGCGCTGCCATTTTCGCTCGAGGACGCGCTGAAACGGCTTGAGACGGCGTCAGTTCTTCCCGGCTATTTCGGCGCCGAAGCCGTGGAGCTCTATCGCCAGACCAAGGCCGAGGAACTCGCGCGCTTCAAGAAGATCATCACGGCCGAAGAGCACGAGTGGTATCTGTAACCCGCCTTACGGCCCAAGACCCACATCGCTATACTCGCGCGCGTCGACTGGTCGGGACGGGCGATGAAACGCTTGCTTGCCATGGCTGCTCTTGCGCTATGCGCCACTCCAGCGCCTTCAAATGCGCATCACAGTCTTGCGGCCTATCTGCAGACCCGGGCCGAGGTCGTGATCGGCCGCGTGAAGGAGTTCGCCTGGACGAATCCACACACTTGGCTGACCATAACGGTGCGCGGCGAAGACGGGGCGATGTCCGAATTGACCTTCGAGGGCGTCGGCACCACACGCCTCGTCAGCGCCGGATTCAAGAAGGACACGATGATGCCCAACGATCCCGTCGCGGTGAGCTACAACCCGAGACGCGACGGCAAGCCCGGGGGCATGTTCTTCGCCGTCACCCTCGCCGATGGGCGAATTTTGAAGCTGAACCGCAATCAGCTGCCCCAGGGCGGCCAGCGCTATGAATGAGAGAAGGAGAAGCGCCATGACACGTCTGATCCGCTTGGCCCCTTGTGCGGTGTTGCTCGGCTCGCTCGTGATGGGTTCGCTTCCCGCACTCGCGCATCATTCGCTGAGCATCTATGACCGCGGCAAATCCAGAACCGCCGAAGGCGTGGTGAAGGAGTTCCGTTTCTCCAATCCGCATGCACGGATCATTCTCATGGTCGCCTCCGCGGATGGCTCGATGAAGGAATGGGATTTCGAAGGCGGTGGCGTCAATCGGCTGTCGGAGCGAGGGATCTCGATCAACACGATCAGGAGC
Source organism: Burkholderiales bacterium (assembly GCA_035650035.1). Classification (GTDB taxonomy): domain Bacteria; phylum Pseudomonadota; class Gammaproteobacteria; order Burkholderiales; family SG8-41; genus JAQGMV01. The sequence goes on from DASRIK010000571.1 coordinate 2,586, forward strand.
GGCGACAAGATCTCCGTCTCCTACAATCCCATGCGCGACGGGAGTGCGCGGGGCTTGTTCGTGGCGTTCACGGCCGCGGATGGCAAGCACTATGTCACGCGGCGCTAGCTGGCGCCTCCTTGCTTCCTCCGCCGCGCTTGGTCTCAGCACCCTTTCGGCGTTCGCCCATCATTCGCTCGCACCCTATGACCGCAACGTCTCGCGCACGATCGAGGGCGTGGTGAAGGACTATGCCTTCTCCAATCCGCACGTGAAGCTCGTTCTCGCCGTCAACAATCCGGACGGCTCGACCACGGACTGGCGGTTCGAAAGCACCAACGTCTCGCGCATGATGGCGCGGGGCTTCAATCGCGTGAGCGCGCGCATCGGGGATAAGATCACAGTGAGCTACAATCCGCTGCGCAGCGGCGCGGCCGGCGGCATGTTCACGGGTTTCACCGATTCCAGAGGCGTGAGCTACGGACCGATCGATGATCGCTAGTAGTCCTACTCCTCTGATGCGATCGCGTATGCGCTTGAAGATGTCATCGGGAGTGTCTTACGCGTTACACGCCACATTTTATTACAATTGCTCTCTGCCAATAGGTTACAAAAATGGTAGGTTCCTTTCTTAAGTCGGGACGTGGAGCACGTTGAGCCGCTACGGGGGCCTCGGGTAGCAGCCACACCACGTTCCTGATCGGAAGCATAGCGTGAACGCCCCGACCGCCGGTCGGAGCGCAGGGTTCAGAGGCGTTTCAAGTTTCAATTGCCAACTCTACGTCGGTAGCGCGGTCGAGCGGGGGAAGAATGCTTGGCCGCAGATTTGGAATCGAGAGCGGGCGGGAATGAACGCGGGGATCCGTTAG